>JAJYOH010000453.1 GCA_021796315.1 Chloroflexota bacterium | reverse complement strand
GTCCAGGGGGACGATGAACAGGTTGGCGTGTTCGAGATATTCCAGGGTTTCTTGCCCGGAAGCAGAAGGGTCGAGCAGAACAGCATCACAAAGGGGTCCGCACAGGCGGTCAAGGATTGAAGTGCGTAGCAAGAAAGTCTGGATGCTTTCAGACCGCTGATGCAGGACTTCTTCAATCAGATAGTCCAGCACGAAATGGTGGCTGCCAGTGAAGGATTTGATGAAGCTGGTGGTGTTTTTATGTCCCTGCATCGAAAGCGCGGCTAATTGTAGTCCGGCAATCCAACCTTCGGTGCGGGTTTCCAATGCGGCGACGTTTTCTTCCGAGAGGTTTAGTCCCATCATCTGGTTGATAAATTCGGCGGCTTCGACGGGGGTAAAACGCAAATCAGCGGCGCGCAGTTCAGTCAATTGACCGCGGGCGCGCAACCGGGCCAGGGGTAGATGTGGATCTTCACGCGTAGCAATGACCAGGTGCATCGGTGGTGGCAGGTGCTCAAGCAGAAAGGTGAGGACATTGTCAACCGCTTTGGCATCAATCACGTGGTAGTCGTCAAGGACAAAGATGAAGCGATCGGGGATGGTGATAATTTCATTGATCAGGGCTGTCAGAATCGATTCGGTTGGCGGCGGCTGAGGGGATTGAAGCGCGCCCAACACCCCCTCTCCAATATTCGCCACAATCGTCTGTAATGCCGCGATGAGGTAAGTCAGAAATTGTGTGGGGTCGTTATCCCCTTCATCCAGCGACAGCCAAGCGGCCGGTCGCTCGCAACTGGCGATCCATTCGCTGACCAGCGTGGTTTTACCAAAGCCAGCGGAGGCAGAAATGAGAGTCAACTTGCAACCCGAAGAGAGGCCTTCATTCAGCCGCTCGACCAGGCGGGGGCGGAGGACAATTTTAGGCCGAGGCGTGGGAATGTAAAGTTTAGTGGCTAAAATTGGCGTGGACATGGATCCATTATAAAGCCCGCACTCCAAAATTCAATAAAGCAGGCTGGCCGAACTTTTTTAAAGTCGAGTAATACAGGAACGAGATTGCGATGAGCGCTGAAATATCTTCGAGCGGAGAGACAAAGGTGGTCCGATTTTCGGCGTGATGTTGACGAATCCGCGGCGGGACGGAATGTTGAACCAAAGCTCTTTGCGAAATGATTTCATACGGCTTCGTTTTTCTCGACCACGACAGTCGCCTCGGCGACCAACGCGGCAATCGCGCCGACAGCGGCGAGTTGCGGAGCAATCAACACGCCAACCACGCCGAGAGTCATTGGGATTTCCAGGATGGTTTTTCCATCTTTATCCTTGATGATGACGCGGCGGATGTTACCTTCGTGAATCAACTTCTTGATTTTGGCGAGCAGTTCCTCGCCATTGACGCGGAATTCTTCCGTGCGAAATTTTTGCTCAGACATTTCATTTCCTTCTTCGAGCCACTTCTCATTCAACGCAGGCATCTTCCTGCGGGGAAAACACAGCTGCTATGGCCACGCGCAGGGAATGTACATTCGGATCGGTGAGAGTAGGAAGCGGCTACAGATTGTTCAAATCAATATAACCGCCTGGTTGAACAGTAGCGAGAGCACATCCAACTGCAAGAAACACAAGGAGGAAGATGAGAATTCTTGTTTTCATATTTGTTCCGATTGCTCTAAATTTATCTGGATTGAAATGGATCGTTCAGTGACAAAATTAATGTTTTTCGTGTCACACTAAAGCAGTGCAAAAGATATTACGAAAGGCGAGTATCGCTGGCAACAGACCCTCCAAAGAAGGCTTTACAAAGCAATAACCTGAACTTCCAAAGTCCTTATAGGGTGACAAGGGATAATCGCCTTGTTTTTCGAACGCTTTTTTTATGATGTGCGCTCAATAACAGAGCTGTTGCACTCCAAATCTGTCACACCCGGCGGAAGAACCCTCGAACAAGAAAGGCTCGCTTCCGCTCCACGCTTCGTATTTATCAACAACGCGCTTGAAGGCGGATTCCGAGGCCGGAGTGTTCATGCCTAGAACAGCCACAGTTCCACCTGCGCCTCCGCCCGTGATCTTGGCTCCCAACAACCCATTGCATTTTTCGGCTCTTACCAACTCGACGATTTTATCTGTGGCATCCGAGCCAAGCCCACATTGGCTATAACCGATGTGCGATTGATACATCAACTCACCCAAAAGTTGAGTTGTGATTTCATCCATCATCGCGGGAGGTTTGGAGATCAGGCTGAAGAAACTGTGTACGCGCCAGTTCTCTTCAACCGCATAGCGAGTCGCACCGCGCACCAGATAATTCACCTCTGACCGTACCGGGGTGAAGGGATCAAGATGCACGGCGTAGGTCTTGTTGAAATCCGCGCCAGCGAGCGCTTCCGGTAAACGGTTCTCATATCGCTGGCGGAACTCGGAGGGCGAAAGGTTTGCCAGGTAGCCGTTCCATTTGGGTTCAATCCAGCGGGGAAGGGCGCCACTTTCATCAAGTTTTGGCTCCAGATTTTCCCAGTCACACAGAAAACGGTAGCCCATAAAAGTCGCGGCTCGAGCGGATTCGTATTCGATCCCGGCAACGGCGTGGCGCACCCCGGAGTCAATTCCCCAAAGGCGCAGGTTCTCAGGTAATTTGACCAATGGCCGCGGCAGGCAGGGCTGACAGAGCATGGGGACAAAATAGCCTTCGTCTCCCATCACGACCGCCAGCTGGTCCATGATCCCGCAGGCTGACTGCGTCCATGCGATCTCTACCCACTGAGTCCAGAAAGCCAACTCAACCCCTGCTACATCCACGCCATACATCTTCGCCATGGCTTTCATCGGAGCGACTTCCAACGCGGCCGAAGAGCTAACGCCTTTGCCCAACGGCACATCCGACTCGAGATACAACGAGAGACCGTGTTTCACCTTCTCTGGATAATGTTTGATCAGAAAATAAAGATCGCCAAGGATGTAGGCGCACCAGGAGCGCTCCGGGTCTGTATTGATCCAATCGCGTACCTGTTCCAATGGCTTGATGCGGCCGTTTTCAACGAGGTCAGGCAAAGAAAATTCGATCCTATCCTTCCAGCCCAGTGACTTCACCGCCGGGTTGTAGAAAATAACTCTTTGATCTATGCGCGGCTGGATGGCGACTAGAGTCGCTTCGCGTATGGTGGTTTCAAACACGAGGCCGCCGGTGTAATCATCGTTTCCGCCCATCAGGTCGAGGCGTCCGGGCGTGCGGTTGACGAAGATGTTGATCCCCTTTTGGAAAAAACTCTCAGCGGTCAATTCGCCGATTCTCTTTTCGAACCGCTTTACGTCCGGGTATTGAGCGGCAAGTTCCCTCGGTGCCTCTGTCATGTGAGCCTCTCCTGATTTTCAGACTATGTTTACAAAAAACGTACAAAAACTGGCTTGAAATGTTATGATTGTTATTCTAACATTATAAAAACGGTTAGTCAAACAAATTAAAACACAACAAAAACAGTTGACAAACAAAACATCCTGTGTATATAATATTCGTGGGAGCGGTCGCAACATGTCAACTAGAAAAAGAAAAGCCAGTGGATTTTCCGATTGGATGGGCTTTGCTCCGTTCCTGCTTTTTTGTCTGGCCTTCGAGATCGTGCCAGTGGTGTTTTTGATACGGGGAAGTTTTGTCGAGAAAACCACCAGGGCACTTACACTTTCTCATTACACTGATTTGCAGCGCCCGCTTTACATCAATTCGTTCGTGAACAGCATCAACCTGTCGGGGCTGACCGCTATCATCGGCGTCGTGCTGGGCACCTTCATCGGCTATGCAATCTATCGCTGGCCGTCCGAGCGCGTCCGCGATGCGCTGATCACCCTCTCGGATGTGACCACCAATTTTGCCGGTGCGCCGTTGGCATTTGCCTTTGTTGTGATCCTGGGATTGAATGGCGTCGTCACGCAATTCCTGATCCAGTACTTCAACTACGATCTTTATCCGACCTTCAGCATTTATTCCTTCTCCGGGTTAGTGCTGGCGTATGTGTATTTTCAACTGCCCCTCATGGTTCTATTGATCTTACCTGCCTTTGCCGGGATCAAGAAAGAATGGCAGGAATCCGCACAAAGCCTGTCGGCCAACACGTTCCAATTCTGGTGGCACATCGGTATACCGCTTTTGATGCCGTCGCTCATTGCAGGTTTCACCCTGCTTTTTGCCAACGCGTTCGGCGCGTATGCCACCGCGTATACGCTCGTCCAGGCGAAGATGTCGCTGGTGACACTGCAAATCGGTTACATGATCGCGGGTGAGGTGCGCCAGGATCAGGGGGTGGGGATGGCAATGGCTGTCATGTCATTGATCATTATGGGACTGAGCATCGGCGTTTATCAGGTGGCGACCAGCCGCGCGCGCCGCTGGTCAAAGAGCTGATTACCTGTGGAATTCAGATGAGATGAAAAATCCTCGGAAGTCCAAGCAAGAATCTGCCAGAAAGAAACGCGTCGCCGGTTGGCAAATACTGCCGATCGCGTTCTTTCTGTTCTATATGTTGCTGCCGATCATATCCACTTATGTGTTCTCGGTTGCGACACGCTGGGACCGCACGATCCTGCCGGAGGGATATACACTTGACTTCTATGCGAGGGCCGTGGAGGCCTCTTACTTTACGATCACACTGCGGAATTCGCTCATCTTGTCTCTGTCCACTGTCGTTGCGAGTCTCATTATCATTGTCCCGACGGTATATTGGGTTCACATACGCCTGACCAAGGCCAAACCTCTGCTTGAAGTGTTGATGATCCTCCCGTTCGGGATTCCAACCGTTGTTCTTGCGCTGGCGCTGATTCAAATCTATAACTTCCCTCCGCTGGCGCGTTCACCGTTCCTGCTCATCGGCGCGGTAGTGGTGTATTCCATGCCGTTCATGTATCGGCCGGTATCGAACGCGCTGCAGGCGATTGACTCACGCACTTTAACGGAGGCCGGCCAAAGTCTGGGCGCGAACGTTTTTCAAATCCTGGCGGAGGTCGTTATCCCCAATATTCTTGCCGGGATCTTGAGCGGGAGTCTGTTGGTATTTGCCACTGTTTTTGCGGAGTTCACGTTGACCTCATTGATCGTGGGCGCCAGGTTCAAAACGTTCCCGCTCCTGCTGGTGGAATACACGCGCATCAATGGGAACGTCGCGGCCGCCTTCTCGGTGATCTCATTTACTATTGCCTGGTTGATTTCCCTACTGATCCTGTGGG
>JAJYOH010000452.1 GCA_021796315.1 Chloroflexota bacterium | reverse complement strand
CGTGCCGCATAATTCCGCACAACGAACCATATAATTACCAATAAGAATTGGAGTGATGCGATAATCTGTCACGCGGCCCGGCAATACATCCTGTTTGATGCGAAATTCGGGGACCCAAAATGAGTGAATTACATCGCCCGATGTCATTTTCAAAACGACCTGCTTGTTGACCGGCAAATGAAGTTCTTTGGAAGTAAATCCATCAGGGTAAGTAAATGACCATGCCCATTGGATGGCGTTGACCTGAATCTCGTTTGCGCTGGGATCTACAACATTGATTTCTCCCAAAGTATAAGCGCCGAGATAGGCAAAGATCAGCACCACAAAAAGCGGGATGATCGTCCAGGTGATCTCAAGAGGGGTATTGCCTTCAATATGTTCCGCGTCCGTAGTATCCCCTTTCTTACGGCGGAAGACGATGAGGCTATACGCTATCGGAACGATGATAAGCGCCAACAAAAACGATATCACATTAATATCAAGGTTCCATAGCCAATCCACGGGAATGGATTGGGCGCTGGCCTCAACCGGCATCAGATGAATGTAGTTCAGCCCAACGTTGGTCAGGGCGGCCACAAGAATGACCAGCACGCCGACAATTACAAAATGTCGCATATGCTCTCTCTCCTAAACTTTCGACTTATACATTTGCTTCTGGCACACTTTCCCCTTGTTCCACGATACAACCAATAATCGCAAAACAAGGGGGCGCTTGTTAAATCCAAACTTATAAGAATAATTTCACAATCAGAAACGTCTTGTAACAATATTATTCTCGCCGAGGTTACGCGAGATGCCTAATTTACCAAATTTCCTCGAATTTGTCACGCATATTTGGAAAATTGCTAAAACAAAAAAGCCGCCATTTTTCAGCGACTTAATAAAACAGATAGAGCATCAAATTGCTTTCAGTGCTGCTAGGACCTCTACACTGTGTTCGGCGGGACGGACATTTTCAAAAACCTGCACAATATTGCCCTGTGAGTCAATCAAGAAAGTAGTGCGGAGCACTCCTTCGTAAGACTTTCCCATAAATTTTTTCGGTCCCCAAACTCCGTAAAGATCACAAACTTTATGGTTCTCATCGGCAAGAAGAGGAAAGGGAAGCTGGAATTTATTTTTAAACTTGACATGTGATTTAACTGAATCCGGGCTGACGCCCAAAATAGTTACATCTGCGGCTCGATACGCGGAATAATCATCGCGGAAATTGCAGGCTTCTTTGGTGCAGCCGGGGGTATCGTCAGCGGGGTAGAAGTATAAGATAACGGGCTGCCCGCGAAAATCCGAGAGACGACGCGGCGTGTTCGTGTCATCAAGAAGATCAAATTCGGGAGCGGGAATTCCGGCAGAAATCGGCATAACGTGGGTCTCCTTAGGCCGATATTATAATAGAAAAATGGCCTGCCACATTTAAGGATTATCCAAGTAAATGGATGATTACTTGAATGTGCGGATAAATGCAATGACTTGCCAGATCTGCTGTTCATCCAGAACGCCCTTCCAAGCTGGCATTGAGGTGCCTTCTTTGCCGGTATTAATGCGCCAGTATAAGAAATCATCTGCAACGATGGAATTAAGCGTGACCAGATTGGCGGGTCTGGGATCCAAATACACACCCGCCGAGCCATCACCATGACCAGTATCGCCATGACAAGATGAACAATATGTTTGGAAGATGGCTGCGCCAGCAGTTGAAGCATCTGAACCAAGAGGATTCGTCTTTCCCGCAAAATCAGGAGGGACCGTTGCCAAAGACATTGGAGAATTAACAGCAGAATAACTGCCACAAGCAGACAACGCGATCAGGAAGAACAAGGCAACAACAAAGATTAAATGGTTTTTCATGCGCTCACTATTATACACATAAGAATTAATCAGCAAGTTTGGGAAAACAAAAAGAGCAGACTTTTTCAAGTCCGCTCTTTTGATTCAGATCATGAATAAATTAATTGACGATCCCGATTTTCTTTAGATTCTCTTCAAGCGATTCCAATGTGGCTGGCTTAATGATCATTGCAGTTGCGCCGCCCCTCATCACACGCGCCCGCGTCTCGGGCTGATCGTCAGATGTGATGACAATTACCGGAATAGGAATGAGCCTCGGCTCGCGGCGCAGGTAAGCCAAAATCTCAAGGCCATCCACGCCGGGCATGTTGATATCAAGCAGAATCAAGCTGGGAGTAAATCCACTCAACAACGACATCGCCGAGCGGGCGTCATACGCCACACAAGCAGGAATATCCAGCACCTTCAACATCTGATAAAAAGCATCAGCCGCGGAACGATTATCGTCAATGATGATTGCATCGTTCATTCGTCCTCCAAAACTACGGTGCCCATCACGGACACATCGTAACCCGTCAGTTTGGAAACTGCTTCTCGAAACTCGCGCCCCGCCAGAAGTCCAAAAAGAGGCGCAAGCAGATCGCCATTTGCATGTTCCTTCGGGATGACCAGGTCATAACGTTCCTGAAAGAGCGGAATGAAGTCCAAGTCAAGCGCCTGCGCCGCGGCCGCTATTCCAAGACCACAATCGGCGCGGCCGGATGCGACCGCCACAGCGACGCCGAGATGCGTATATTCCTCCTGATTATAGCCGAGGATTTGCCCGTCAGTTATGCTCAATAGATTCAGATGATAATCGAGCAGGACGCGTGTGCCCGCGCCGCGCTGCCGATTCACAAATTGGACATTGGAGCGGATGAGGCTTTCCAAATCTTTTACACGCTTTGGGTTGCCGCGCTTCACCAGCAGACCCTGATCGCGTCCGACCAGCGCCACTACTTTGACTGGAATATTCGGCATATATTGCCGAATGGATGAAATGTTGTACTCGCCCGTCGACGGATCGAGCAGATGCGAACCGGCGAGATGCGCCTCGCCGCGTCGAAGCGCGACCAGCCCACCTTGCGAGCCGACATTCGCAGACACAAATCTGCGATCACGCTCCGCTAGAAATTGCGCCAGCAGATCAAGCGTGAGATCGTGCGAACCAATGCAAAATATCGTGCGTTCAATTTCGGCGCGGCTTCGATACAAATGAACTTTAACTTGTTCGCCCGCCTCGAGACCTTGAACGCCGCGCGGCAAGACAGCCAGCCCATCAGCTTGAACCAATGACGTGATAACTCCCGCGCCACGCGAAAGAGGTGCGGCCAAAAGTTTATCGCCCACCTTCCCCACTGCCACGCGGATGTAATCATCATCACCCGCAGGAGAATTTATTTTACGCGTGAGAGTTGCTGTTTCAGTTGGAAGTTCCGCGGGACGACGCCCAAGCCATTTGGCGATGAGCGGCTCGACGAATATATCAATCGTCAGCGCGGCGGAGACAGGATAACCGGGAACGCCGACAATAGGTATCAGGTGTCGAGTGTCAGGTGTCAGGTTCTCTGATTTTTGATCTACGATCTCCGATTTCCGATTTATGAGTCCGAGAATCACCGGATGTCCCGGCCTGACTGCAACTCCATGAACCAAAAGTGTTCCAAGTTTTTGGACAACCTCGGCCGAAAAATCTTCCGCACCTGCGGACGAGCCAGCATTGAGCAATACCAGATCGTAATCTTGTGAGGCTTCTTCCACGCGTTGACAAATTAAATCAAAATCATCTTTGGTGATCGGAAAACGAGTTGGCTCGCCACCCATGGCTTTGATCTGTGCGGCCATGACGAGCGAGTTGTATTCAAGAATATCACCGGACTTTAGATCCGAACCAATTGGGACAAGTTCCGTGCCGGTCGGAAGAATCGCGGCACGCGGCTTGCGCGCCACTTTGATTTCCTGATGCCCAGCCGCGGCAATTGCGCCCAAGTCAGCCGGACGCAAAACATGTCCAGCCGGTAAAACCAACTGTGTGGCAACAATGTCTTCACCGAGCGGGCGGACATGACTCCACGGCGCTACCGCCGCACGCATGCGGATTGATTTCGGGGAGCGGATGGCTTGTGTGATCGCGCCATGTTCATCCAACGATTCAACGTTTTCAATCGGGATAACTGCATTCGCCCAATCGGGCAATGGATCGCCGGTGTCAAGGTATTTGGTTTGTCTGCCGATTTCAAGTGTCACAGGCGAAGAAGGTTGCGCTCCATTCGTCTCTTCGGCTTTGACAGCAAAACCGTCCATGGCTGAGGCGTGATAATGCGGCGAAGAAACTTTTGCCCAGATCGGCTCCGCCGAAACGCGTCCGAGGGCGTTTTCATCGAGCTGGATCATTTCGGCAGCGAGTACCCGCCAGAGGTCCGCGTCTTGAAGCGCAGACTCAAATCTAGCTTGGGCTTGTTCGAGAGGGATATCGTGAAGATAGACGGACATCTTTTGAATTATATCAGCCTGTCTTGTAAATCCAAAAACACACTGATATACTCACTGGATGAGTATAAAACAGGGAACAACTCATCGCACAGGAAGTCTATCGCCAGAATTTATATTGCTCGGTTTCCTTATTGCCGGGCCAAGTCATGGCTATGACCTCCATCAAAGATTCCAGGCCGAATTGGGAAGCATCTGGCATTTAAGCCAGAGTCAGGCTTACACCATTCTAAAACGCCTGGAAAACCACGGGGACATTTCATCTCAAATTATTGAACAGGAAAAATTACCGGCGCGTCAAAAACTTCGCATCACAGCCGCAGGCCGCCGCCGGTTTATGGACTGGCTGGAGAACAACACCAGCCATAATTCCCGTTCCATTCGACTTGAATTTCTCACCCGCCTGTACTTCACCAATCTATACAGCCCCGAAAAAAACGCACTAATCCATGCGGCTCAGTGCGCCGAAATCAAAAGCGAGATCGAGCGCATCGAGAACCTGCTCGCCCACCTGCCGCCCGACCAGACCTTCAATCGTCTAAGTCTCGATCTCCGCCTCCGTCAGATAAAACTCATCCAGGAATGGATGACAGAAATAAAAATCCAATTTCACATCACTGCAGAGGAAACTTAATGAAACGCTTTTTCACTCTTACCCTTATCCTATCAATATTTTTGACCGCCTGCGGCGGCGCATCTTCATCGACACCGGTATCTGTTCCCGTTACCCAAGCACCGACATCCGCGCCTCAAGCGCGCACGCTGACGGTTTTTGCCGCCGCTTCTTTAGCAGAAGCATTCACAGAAATCGGACATAATTTTGAATCGACACATCCGGGCACCACCGTTAAATTTAATTTCGCCGGATCGCAAACGCTTCGGACTCAACTCGAG
>JAJYOH010000451.1 GCA_021796315.1 Chloroflexota bacterium | reverse complement strand
AAATTCAAAGAGACAGAAAAGCTTCAAGTAGTATTAGAAACTGGGGCAGCGCCATGCCGCTGCGGCTTAACCGGTTACCATCTTAAACTCGGCTCTTTATTGTCTTGACAGAGGGGTCCACTTAACATTGGAAAAATCTATTGCAGCCAAATACGACAAGATTATAGAAGATTACAAATATAACTTAAAAGTAAAAGAAAGAGCTGAAAAAGTTGCCGAGTATATGGCACTTCAAATCAATTTAAAAGAAAACAGTTCGCAAAACGAATACGATAGAGTCAATCAATTGGGGTGGGAACTCGCAATGTGGCTTCCTGCCGATATTTATAAAAAAGTCATCAAGGCAGCGACTAGTCCCACCCCGAAAGAGCGATTTGAAGCCGTAATAGAAGTCCGAAAACTCCTGTTAGGAGATAATGCCGGTGATTTGATCTGGAATGACGTAATGTTTCACGCCCCTGGTATAGGGAAAAATAAAAAACAACAATAATTCCTTAACCTGCGGGTCGAGTCCGACGCGCACAAGACGCGCGTCTCACCCGCGCGTTATACGCGAAACAAAAACTGGAGACTACATGATTCGACTTTTCATTTTAGTCATAATGCTGATATGCAATTTCAACGCTGTTTCATCGGGTGCCGAGAATCTGACCAGCGAAAAGACAAACACATCCCGCAAGACACCAACAACAGACACAAAGACCATAAAAAATATACCCAATGATATTCCTTCGGCTGTTAATAAAACGGTATCCAGTGTCGGCGGTCCACTGAATGCCAATCATACAGAAAATCAAGATAAGAAAAATGGCAAAGCCCCTGATGAAAGCTGGTGGTACAAACTCAGAACCGATCCCGTTGCGACGTTTACGTTCTTGCTGTTCATCGCTACTGGCCTGTTGTGGTGGTCTACCCGTCAGCTCGTTCTTGGTGCAGAGAAAACCGCATCGCAAGAATTGCGTGCTTATGTGTTCCCACGAATTGATGAAAACATGCCCGATAATGCCGACTGGTATAGATCCGTACCACTCATGATAAAAAATTTCGGTCAAACGCCCGCCTATGGCCTTGGTTGTTCCCTGTATATCGGTCTTTATAAGTTCCCGTTGGATACCGAAATTGACCACGCCGAACAACTCTCCTCTTCTGCTCGGTCGGCTCTCGCGCCTAGTGAATATATTCGACAGTATGCGTGCCTTCCAGATTATTTGAATCAAGCTGAGATTGAATCTATTCGTAACAAACAAAGCGCTATCTTTATCAGCGGAAAAGTTGAGTATTTCGACGCTTTCAAGCAAAAGCATACCACCAGTATTTGCCTTTATTCCACTGGTCCCGATTTCAACAAAGGCTTGCTGGCTTACTACGATACTGGCAATGACGCAGACTAATAATTTGAATGAGTATGTCATATAATTTATAACAATCGCGTCGAGAGAAACGCTGTGAACCGCGTTCCTCACGCTCGCAATGGCCCGCGCTTCGCGCGGCCCATCACCCCAGGTGAGCGGCCGACCTGACGACTCGCGCGAAAGCAGCGCGAGCCATCAAACCGGTCGAGACGGACTTTACCCCTTCGGGGTAAGCCGCTCACCTGGGGTGTTGGAATTTACCAACCAGACGCTCCAGACCTACAAGGAGGCTGAGCGGGCCTAAAAGTCAAAAGGCTAAAAGGAGGGGAGCATGAAACGAATAGTTGCCTTTATAATTATTTTTATATTATCGGCCTCATTTACAATCAGTTGTTTTGCAGAGACAGCAGCCACCAATGGCAATAAAGAGGAACCAATCCTTTATGCTTCCTGCAAAACAAGCGATGATGTTGTAAAAGCAGTGGAGTCACTTATTCGCTCTCTCCCCGAGAGCGGACAGATGAAAATGTTAATTCCACCTAAAAGAAAGTATTTATCATCCCAACCCGGCCTTGATGATGTAACAGTCTATATCATCGAAATGAAGAATGGAATGGCGAATTTACTTATTTGGATCGACAGTAAGAATATATGCATGATCCTTCCCGGATTTGTTTCATTCGAACCAACTGATGCTAAAAACTGGTTGTCCGCGCGTGATTTAATTAATAATGAACTTAAGAAAATTCAAAATAAAGATAATTCAAAAGCTAAAAGCAACAAATGACGCCACTCTGAGGTTATAACCCCTGCGAAAGGAAGGCGATATGAACTGCGTGGAATGTGGTAATGAAATAGAAGAAAAAAATGAAAAATGTTTACGGTGTGGTGCTCTACACGACGTTAAAGCAGTATCGCTCAACCAAGAACAACCAGTTGGCACCAAATGGATGAAGTTTTGGCTATATACTCTTCCACTCGGCGCAGTCATCAGCGTGTTAGGTGCGGTGGCATTTTTTAAAAAAGTGCCTTTTCTGTCAATTATAATGATATGCTGGGCCGCATTAGATTTGATTTTATTCTATGGACTGTATAAAAAAACCTTGTGGGGTTGGAAATTGAACTGGGTTAATATTGCACTTATGTTTATCGTTTATGTGATGCCCGGCCCTGGATATGAGGCCTTAAGTGCTGGCCATTTTGGACGAATAACCGCAGCAAGCTTGTGGATTTGGGCAAATTACATTTATTGGAAAAAACGCAGGTTTTTGTTTGTCAACGTATGATTAGATCACTGCCTAAACGCAAGAGGTCAAATAATAATGAAGGTGGTTTTGATTAACCAATGAATCTCCTTGGCATCACCTTTTCTACATCCGACCTGTGGCTTCTCGGTGTGTGTGGCGTACTCTTAGCGTGGTGGCTTAGTCCTCGAATCGCTGAGCATATCAAAAGTCATAACGCTTCACGGTCTGCTTATCGCCACGCATTTGATGATGTTATTCTGAACATCACCGAAAACCCCACATGCACTCTTGCGATGATTGCTTCCAGTTGCCATAATGGGATTATCGCAGCTATAAGCAATTACCGCCCCCATGTTCCTCTCTGGCGTCGAAAAGCATTTGAGCGCGCTGTAGCACATTATAAAGAGTCAAACGACATAGCAACGGAGTACGGCAGTGTGTACGCGATAGCACTGTCCGAAAATACTGATGTGGCTAGAACCAAGAGAAAATACTATCACGATGCTATCCTTCGCCTCCTTTCTTTCTCTTGACGAGCTGAATCGAAGATGATTCCAACCAGCCGGTCCACAGCGACGCGCCAAAGGCGGCGCGTGACCGGCGCGTTCACTCAATTTAATCCATATTCATTACCGCACAAGGAAGGACAACCTCATGAACATTACATCAGCAAAAGCCATCTACTTCTCCCCTACTCAGACAACGAAGAAGATCGTCCAGGCCATCGGCCAGGGAATTCAAATACCATCGATCGAGGACATTGACCTGACCTTTGCGAAGAGCAACGGCGCTCTGCCCAGGATACATCAGAACCAGTTGGCGATTATCGGGTCGCCCGTGTACACGGGCCGGGTACCGCTCCCCGTGATATCGAAATTGCAGGGTCTCAAGGGAGATGGCGGCCCGGCGATCATCGTAGTCCTCTACGGGAACAGGGCTTACGAGGATGCTCTTATCGAACTGCGGGATATCGTCACGGAAGCAGGGTTCAAGGTGACGGCTGCTGCCGCATTCATCGGCGAACATTCCTATTCTAATCC
This sequence comes from Chloroflexota bacterium, assembly GCA_021796315.1. The sequence goes on along the minus strand of JAJYOH010000451.1, from coordinate 1,594 downwards.
AACAACCCCGGTGGCTGCCGGTCGGCCGGACAATGACGATATCGCCAAAGCAACAGCATTCGGGCGCATGGTTCGAGAAAAGCTCTCGGCGAGCAGCAGGACACATGAAATGGCGCCGCTGTCCGTGCCCGGTAATCACCCCTACAAGGAACGCGGGGCACTGTTGAACATATCGCCAGATACCATCGAGGAGATCTGCACTAAGTGCGGACAATGCGCCTCGGTATGCCCGACTGGAGTGATTACCGTGGGGAGTGCCATTGTTACGGACAAAAGCGGATGCATCAAATGCTGCGCCTGCGTCAAGATCTGCCCGACCAAGGCGAGAGTAATGCAGGAGCCCAGGATCCAGCAGGTTATGGCGCAGCTGACCGTGAAGTGCAGTGCAAGGAAGGAACCGGAAACATATTTGTAGATGCGGGACTTCCTGACGAACATCCAAAAATGAATAGTAGACGGTAGGTCGGGTAGAACGAAGTAAAACCCGACAATGATTTTAACCATGCGGGCCGAGCCCGACGCGCAAAAGACGCGCTCCACACCCGCACGTTGTACCTTTGTGTAGAAACCATGGACAATCAATTCATCTCCCTCTCCTCCTGGCCCCGGGCCATCATGCATATCGACGCCGACGCGTTCTTCGCGTCCTGCGAGCAGGCGATCCATCCCGAGCTCAAGGGCAAGCCGGTGATCTGCGGCAAGGAGCGCGGCATTGTCGCGGCAGCTTCCTACGAAGCAAAGGCCAAAGGCATTACACGCGGGGTGCGGCTGTCGGATGTAAAGAAGATCTGTCCCGACGCCGTGATCCTTCCCTCGGATTACGAAACTTACAGCCTGTTCTCGGTGCGCATGTTCGAGATCCTGAGGCGTTTTTCCCCTGATGTTGAAGAATATTCCATTGACGAGGCTTTTGTGGACCTCACGGGCCTGAGACGAAGCTTTCACGGTCCCTATGAATCGATCGCCGAGAAGATGCGCCGGACCATCGCAACCGAGCTCGGCATCACCGTGTCCGCAGGGGTAAGCCTTTCCAAGGTCCTGGCAAAGATCGGGTCGAAACACAATAAGCCGAACGGCCTCACCATGATATCGGGCAGGGAAGTCCACCTGTACCTGGCAAAACTCCCCATTGAAAAGATCTGGGGCATCGGGCCGAACACCGCGGCCTTCCTGAACAAGCACGGCATCACAACCGCCCTGGACTTCGCGAGAAAAGACGAGCAGTTCGTCACGCAGTATCTTTCCAAACCCTACCGGGAAGTGTGGCACGAGCTGAACGGCAGGAGCGTGTATCCCGTGGTCACGGAGACGAAGAGCAGCTACCAGTCCATCAGCAAGGCGAAGACCTTCACCCCTCCCTCGCAGGACAAGACCTTCGTTTTTGCGCAGGTCTCGAAGAACCTCGAAAGCGCCTGCATCAAGGCGCGGCGCTATAAACTCGCGGCAACGAGGCTCGTCGTCTTTTTGCGGACCCAGGACTTCACGGGCAGCGGCGTGGAGATCAAACTCAGCCGCCCGACTGCCTACCCTGTCGAGCTTTTCGGGCCTTTGCGCGAGAGCTTTGAGCAGCTCTATCGCCCCCGTAAGATCGGAA
>JAJYOH010000037.1 GCA_021796315.1 Chloroflexota bacterium | reverse complement strand
TGAGCCGCAGGCACACGTGCGAGCGTTTTATGCCGAAGCAATCTCCGCTTCTTTCTCGGACCCCGGCCGGACTCCGCCAAACACGGCATACACCAACCCGATAACAATCAGCGCAAACTTGATCGTCGCACACACCGCCGCGATCATCGGCCATGCGGATTGATAATCTCCCAAAAGAATTTTCCACAGCGCAAAATTTTCGGCTGCATCGAACAAGGCCGCCGCGAGACTCCCCCACCCAACCCAAATTCCAAGTGACGCGAACCAACCTTTGTGTCGTCCCAATGCGAGCAAGACACCGAGCGCCAATGCCAGCGCATAAGATGGCATAAATAAATAATCGAGGCCAAGACCAAATGCAGCGTAAAGAGTTGGTGTAATACTTGCAATCAACGACTCGCCATTCTTTTGAGGCAGCTCCCAACTTACCATTATTTGAAATGCCTTTTCCGGCGTCCCGGCCAACTCAAACGAGACAATCCCCACCGGCGCGGCGGACGTTTTCAACGGCGCGCCAACTATCTGCATGATGATCGTCATGAAAACAAGCCAGGCCAAAAACGCAAGAAATACCGGTTTGCGATTTGCGGACGGAATAAATTCCAAAGGATGTTTCATTTCTTCCTCCTGATTAATTTTTTGCGGAGTGCAAAGTCTCCTGACTTTGCACCGAAGTCGGAGACTTCGGATTCCGCGACCTAAATCTTTTTTCGATACACACGATGGTTTTTATATTCCACCCCGTTTAAGTTCTTCAAATCAGCGCGCATCTGGTGAGTCGTCTCGGCCACCTGGGTCATTTCCACAAATTTGAATTGCTTGAACGCCAGCATGGTTTTTCCCATTTCATAATAAAGCAAGGCGTTTCCACCTGTGCCCTGGAATTCAGGCAAAACTCCCATGCCATTGCCCGAAACGGTCGTGGTGCGCTTCATATCGATCAACAGATCAAAAATCCCGAACGGGAACAGGTGACCTTTGGCCCGCTGAAGCGCGCCGGACGCATCCGGGAAGGCAAACAAAAATCCGACAATATCGTCGCCGTGCATGATCAGCTTGATCAGGCGATGGTCCGCCACCATGAAAACATTCTGCACGGCATAATCAATGTCGCCCTGCGTGAACGGATAATATTCCCAGTTGTTGATAAAGGTCTTGTTATAGGTCTCGCCGATGCGCTGCGCCCAACCGACCAATTCCTTCTTGCTTTTGAAATTCTTCACCGATAATTTCCCGCGCTCCATGACGCGTTTGGCGATACGCTCGACGCGTTCCGGGATTTTGAACGCATCCGATGGCAGATAGCACGAGACAAAATCCACTTCTTTTTCGAAGCCAAGTTTTTCGATCAAGTCGCGATAATAAGAATAGTTGTAATTCATCATCGTCATCATCTGGCGATGCTCAAACCCTTCGACCAGCACGCCGTAGCCGTCAAACGGGGAAAGGCCTTTCGGACCGATCACCGTATCCAGTCCGCGTTGACGCGCCCAATCAAAAGCAGCGTCGAAAAGCGCTTTGGCAACTTCCAAATCGTCTATTGAGTCAAAAAAATAAAATTGAGCTTTCCTGGTTTTATGATAATCATTGAAGCGTTTGTTTTCCCCGGCGCAGATTCGTCCCGCCACTTTTCCGTCACGCAATGCCAGAAAAAAATCGGCGTCGGAATGTTCAAAAAACGGATGTTTCTTCCGGTTGAGTGGAAGGTTGGCGTCGATGTAAAGAGGCGGCACCCACTGTGGGCAACTCTTGTAGAGATCGTAATAAAAATCGACAAACTTCTTGACCTGTGATTTATCGTTCGTATCGACGAGCTGGATGGTAACCATAAGATCCTCCGGCCTTGGGATTTAATTTCGCTAAGTATATAACGAGACCCATCCACCGGGAAAGTGTCAATTCTCCCCTCCGCAACCTGACAGAAACCTGCCGAGTGTTGTAAAATCAGTTCACTTCATCTACAAAGAGGCACAATGACGTCCCCCACACATCAGGAAATGTTGAAGAAATACGCCGAAGTGATCGTCAAAGTCGGCTTGAATATTCGCAAGGGACAGCGGCTCGTCATCACCAATTCCAGAATTCGCGGCGTGCCGTTACAGGCCGCGCCGCTCGTGCGCGAAGTTGTCCGTGTGGCTTACGAGGCCGGCGCGCGTTATGTGGATGTGATCTGGGGCGACGAAGAATTGCTCCGCAGCCGATTACAAAACGCGCCACAGGAAACGCTCACCGAATATCCGACGTGGCAGATCACGGGCTTGATGGATTTCGTCAAAGGCGGCGACGCAATGCTGACCATCCTCGCAGACAACCCGGACCTGATGGCGGGTCTCGATTCTGACGCAGTTGCCACGCTCCAAAAAGTGCATCTCGAAAATTACATGCCGGTCGGGACAGCCGTCAGCCGCAACGCAATTAATTGGTGCCTGGTGGCCGCTTCAAGTCCGGCATGGGCCGCTAAAATTTTTCCGAATGAAAAAGATGCCGAGTCAAAATTATGGAAAGAAATTTTTGAATCCGTGCGAGTCGACCAGGCCGATCCTGTCGCGGCCTGGCAGGAACACATCAAAAAATTACAATCGCATTCAAAATATTTGCAGACCAAACAATACCGGGCTTTGCACTACAAAGCCCCCGGCACGGATTTGACTCTCGGCCTGCCGCGCGGCCACAAGTGGATCAGCGCGCAATCGCTGGCGGAGAATGGCGTGATCTTCACCGCCAACATGCCAACCGAGGAAGTATTCACTTTGCCTGATCGTCATCGCGCCGAAGGAACCGTCGCCGCGACCATGCCGCTCAGTTACGGCGGCACATTGATCGAGGATTTCAGTGTGACGTTTGAACACGGGCGCATCGTCAAGGTCAACGCGAAAAAGGGCGGGACAGTTTTACAAAAATTGATCGAGACCGATGAAGGCGCGTCGCATCTCGGTGAAGTTGCGCTGGTCCCGGCCAGTTCACCCATCGCAAAGCGCGGACATCTTTTCTACAACACACTCTTCGACGAGAACGCATCCTGCCACATCGCCATTGGCCGCGCCTATCGTTTCACGTTGACCGGCGGCGAAGAATTAACGGACGATGAATTCACTGCCAGCGGCGGCAACAACAGCCTGACGCATGTGGACTTCATGATCGGCTCGAACAAAATGGATATCGACGGCATCCGTGAAGACGGCTCTGCCGAGCCGCTGATGCGGCAAGGCGAGTGGGCATTCAAGCCCTGATTTTTCCGATACAAAAATATAAAAAGTGGCAGTCGTTTTTGAAGCGACTGTCACTTGCTGTTGTAAATATTTTTCAATCTGCTGAATCGCCAAATCGCCGGAGGAAACATGTCAAGACCAAACCTCGCATTGGAATCTGATGAGATTTTAAAGGCCGAATACGAATACATCGCCAGCACCGTTTTTCAATCCAATGAAGACCGTTCACGCGTGGCCTCCTTCTATTTTGTCTCAGTCGGCTCCATCGTGGCAGCCATCCTCGGCACACAATTCGCGGCCGACAATTTAAAAAGCGTATCGATTGCTTTCTCGATTCTATTTTTCTTCCTGACGATGCTCGGCGCATTGACACTTGCCCAGCTTGCGCGCTTACGCGCCGCCTGGCACGAGTCCGTTGAAGCCATGAACCAGCTCAAAGATTTTTACATCAAACATCACCCCGAGATCAAACCGGCCTTTAAATGGCGCGGCAAGACCATCCCCCCCACCGACAAGCCTTTCAGCATCGCAAATCTAATCGCGGTCGAGGTCGCTTTACTTGGTGCGGTCACCACAGCCGCGGCAGTTTATTTCATTCTGTTTGCAATTGGCAATATTGCGCCCTGGGGTTTGGGGCTTATCGCGGCATCCTTTTTAATCGGGGCTGTCCTGCAATGGGTCTGGTATAAACATCTGCTCGTGGATGATCGTTAAAAAATAACAATACCAGAGAGATCAAATCATGCCGCGTGGCTACAGTCTCGATAAGATCCAACCAAATGATTATCAGCGCCTGCCAGAATATAAACGGGAGGACGATTGGATTCGCGGCTTTTTACAGCGCGGACAAATTGCCCACATCGCCTCAAGCTGGGACGGTCAGCCTTTTATCAACCCAACCACCTTTTTCTACGATGAGGCCGGACACCGTTTAATCTTCCACTCGAATATCGCCGGGCGCATCCGCGCGAACATCGAACACAACCCAAAGGTCTGCGTGGAAGTCAGCGAAATGGGGAAACTCCTGCCTTCGAACGCGGCGCTGGAATTTTCACTCCAATATCGATCTGTGATGGTTTTCGGCGCAGCAAATCTCATCACAGATAATGATGAAAAAATTTCCGTGTTGCACAAACTCATCGCAAAATATTTCAGCGGGATGGAACTCGGCAAAGATTATCGCCCCGTCACCGAAAAAGAATTGCGCCAGACTTCGGTCTATGAGGTCAAGATCGAATCCTGGAGCGGAAAAGAGAACTGGAAGGAACGCGCCGACCAATCTGATGAATGGCCCGCGCTGGACGAAAAGCGGCTCAGGTATTAACTCTTTCCCGGACATGACTATCAATACCCAACAAGTAACTATCCTATTTCAAACACAGTCTTTAACAACAGACAAGGATCATGACATGCAAGGCAAGAAATTTACCACGAGATTAAATCAATTGGCAATTATCACGTTTGGGACGTTAATCGTATTTTTGGCAGCATTTTCCCAATTTCCTGATCCCAAACCAGCTCCCACGTTGACCAATAATAATTCAAACATTGGGGTTGCATATCCTTCATCCACAAACATCTGTATTAGCGGATGCAACGCGCATCAAAATTGGATTTCATTTTATTTAATCTCGAATACTTACATAGAAAAATCATTGCGACTTAAAACATCGCTTTTTTGGGGACAGCTACTCACCTATGGAATCTCATCCACTCCATGTCTTGACCAAATCAAACCAGGATACACTTGTATCAATATGGATATCAGCCATAGACTCCTTTCGCTATTAACAGGATTGAATTTAACGCCTCTTGATCAACTCCGAAACAATAGCAATTGGTGGCTGGAGTATGCAATCGCCGGTCAAATCGACCAATAACAAAAAAGATTGGAACAGAATTTAATACGCAAGGAGCAGTGTCGTGCCCGGAGAAAAATTTCGCACCGAAGAGTTCCGCATCAGCGGTGAAGAATTGCTCGCCCGTATCAAGAAACTTGTCCACGAAGGCGACATCCGCCGCATTATCATCAAGGACAAGGACGGCAAAATCGTAATGGAAATTCCGATGACCTTTGGCGTCGTCGGCGCACTACTCGCTCCACAACTGGCAGCCATTGGAGCCATTGCAGCGCTCATCACAGAAGCGACTGTCGTTGTGGAAAAAACAAATGGCTGACGGACGGACACACGTGCTCGCCACGAAAACGTTGGCTGTATTTTTATTCGCAGGCCAAATGGGAAATGGAATACTGCTCCAGGGTTATCCCGCCAGGGATGTTTTCTTTTCCGCGCTGGCTCTATCAGCGGGAACATTAGCCGGATTATTTCTGACTCCCGATCTGGATATCGACGCTGGAAGCATGAGCGAGGAGGAAGTCAGAAGGATATCGCCGCTTGGAGAAAACATTTGGTGGGTTTATTGGTTTCCTTACCGATGGCTTATCCCTCATCGCTCATTTCTTAGTCACTTCCCCATCATTGGAACATTCGGACGATTACTCTACTTAAGCATTCCTTATCTAACCATTTTGGGCATCACTTACGTGGCGGCCCCGGGCGTATTTGGCCTGTTGGGCTTTGCGGGTTTATGGCTTTTATTTTTTTCATATTTCCAAATGTTCGTACTTGGCCTGGCCAGCTCGGACCTATTACATTTCTTCATGGATCAACGCATCTTCCATAAAATCTTCAAGCAGAGAAAAATATATACAAACATAAGAGAGCGCGGCTGGTAGATAACTTCGCAATTTTAGTTTTCAGGCTTGATTTTTCTTGCCAAATTCACACACTGTTGGTATACTGCCGCCCACTATGAATTGCCCGAGCGCGCGCATCCATCATCATGCTCATCACAACATCCCCGAAAGACCGGGCGATTCATTTTCGCGTGCCTCTGTTTGACGAAAAGGTCGCGTATTTTGTTTCAACGATCCCCGGTCATTGGCCGGGGATTTTTGTTTAACCCACGATAAGGATTCGATCATGCAAAATTCACAAAATATCAGACTCTCTCTTCCATCCAAAGGACGGCTCGAAAGCGATGCGCTCGATTTTCTTTCCGCCGCCGGATTGCGCGTGTTCAAACCCAACCCGCGCCAATATGAGGCGAAAGTTCCAGCCCTGCCCGAGCTGGGAGTCATCTTCCAGCGTCCCGGCGACATCGTGGTCAGCGTGCGGCAGGGCAGCATTGACTTTGGCGTCACCGGCCTGGATGTGATCGAGGAAAAGCGCGGCGACAACGGCGGCGTTCTCATCCTGCACGATGCGCTCGGCTTCGGTCATTGCGCGCTGACACTGGCCGTCCCTGAAATTTGGAAAACAGTTACAGATGTTAAGTCGCTCAAGGAATATGCGGCCTCGTTGAAAAATCCATTGCGCGTGGCGACAAAATTTCCGATCCTGACCGAACGGTTTTTGAATCAAAACAACATCGCTCATTCACTCATCGCCGCCGAAGGCGCGCTCGAAAGCGCGCCCACCATCGGTTACGCCGACATGATCTCCGACCTTGTTTCATCGGGACAGACCTTGCTCGATAATCGTCTGCGTCCATTATCCGACGGAGTCATCCAACGTTCGCAAGCTGTGTTGATCGCAAACCGCAAAGCTTTGCAGACTCGTCCTGAAGTCCTTGAAATGGCGCGTCGTTTGCTTGAGTACATCGAAGCCCACATGCGCGCCGAGGAAAATGTTTTGGTTATTGCAAACATGCGCGGTGAAAATCCCGCCGCGATCACAAAAAAAATATTTGGGCAAACATCCGTCGGCGGTTTGCAGGGACCAACCATCAGCCCGATCGGGACGCGCGATGGGTCGTCGAATTGGTATTCGGTCACGGTCGTGGTGCGACGCGATCGCCTTCCGCAAGCCATCACCGAACTGCGTCTCATCGGCGGCAGCGGAATCATCGTCTCGCCCATCACATATATTTTTGAAGAAGAGCCGCCGCGTTACACCGCCATGCTCAACGCCTTGAAATAGGAGAACTCATGCTCAAACAATTCGATCCACAAACCGCAAGACAAACGATACTCAAACGCACGCCGCCCGACGAATTTCAGGTCAGCCAGCGCGTGCTGGATGGAATCAAAAATCTCTTCGGTGAATCTTTGACTCCCGAACGGGCAGTTACAAAAATTTTAAAGGATGTGCGGACGAACGGCGGCGCGGCATTACAAAATTGGACAAAGCGCCTCGACGGCCTGGACCTCGAACCGGCTCCCGTTTCCAAAGCTTTGATTCGATCCGCGCTTGATTCCATTTCACCCGCTCAACGTGACGCGCTCGAAAAAGCCGCCGAGCGTGTTGAAACATTTCACCGCAAACAACCGCTGACATCGTGGTTCACCAACGAACTCGGCGGCACACTCGGACAGATCATCCGCCCAATCCAGCGCATTGGACTTTATGTTCCCGGCGGGACTGCGCCATTGCCATCCACAGTCTTGATGAGCGCCATCCCGGCACGCGTGGCAGGCGTGAAAGAAATTGTCGTCGTCACTCCACCCAACCGTTCTTTTGCAAACGCCAAGTTACCTGTTGATCCAATCATCCTCGCGGCTTGTGCTGTCGCAGGCGTGGATGAAATTTATTTAATTGGCGGCGCACAAGCCATTGCCGCGTTGGCTTATGGAACTGAAGCCATTCAACCAGTAAATAAAATTTTTGGCCCGGGAAATTTATTCGTGACTTTGGCAAAACGACAAGTCTATGGCGTGGTCGGCATTGACGGCTTGGCTGGCCCAACCGAAACAGTTGTCGTCGCGGATGGGTTTGCAAATCCATCCTGGGTCGCAGCAGATTTATTGGCACAAGCCGAACATGATTTTCTGGCATCGGCTATTTTATTAACGCCATCATCATCTTTAATTGAAAAAGTTCAAATTGAAATTGCGAATCAAATAGAGCAACGCGGACGAGCTGAGATCATCGCAGCTTCATTGGAAAATCGCGGCGGTGCAGTATTGACCCAAAGTTTGGATGAAGCGATTCAACTTGCAAACGAATATGCACCCGAACATCTTGCTTTATCTGTAAATGATCCATGGCGCTGGGTGGAAAAGGTGAACAACGCGGGCGGAGTATTTATCGGCGAAAATTCTTTTGAAGTGTTGGGCGACTATCTGGCTGGCCCGAGTCACGTCATGCCGACAGGCGGTTCAGCTCGATTTGCTTCACCGCTCAATGTTTGGGATTTTGTAAAAATTGTCAGCCTGGTGGCGCTCGATGAAAACACCGCGCAAACTATCAGCCCCATCGCGGCGGCAATTGCTGAAGCCGAAAGTTTGGACGCGCACGCCAACGCCGCATTGCTCAGAATGGAGAAATCAAAATGAATATTCGAACTCATCTTGAATCACTGCCGCCTTACACACCCATCGAACCGTTTGAGATTCTGTCTGCGCGTATTGGACGCGAGCCTTCGCAAATTATCAAACTGGACGCGAATGAAAATCCTTATGGGCCGTTGCCTGTTGTCCGCGAGGCGTTGGGCAAATTGGATTTCCCGCACATTTATCCCGACCCTGAAAGCCGCGCCTTGAGAAAATCGCTGGCAAAATTCACGGGCATCGGCGAAGAATATTTGCTGGCCGGTTCCGGCGCGGACGAATTAATTGACCTGTTGATGCGCATCTTTCTCGAACCGGGCGATTGCATCCTTTCATGTCCGCCCACATTTGGCATGTATTCCTTCGACGCAGAACTCAACGCGGCTCGCTGCATCGAAGTTCCGCGCAATACAGATTTTTCACTTGACATGGATGCGATCCGCAAAGCAGTTGAAACCTATCACCCGAAATTATTTTTCATCACATCGCCCAATAATCCAGATGGTTCCATGATTCAGCCCGACGTGATGAATGAATTATTATCTTTGCCGACGATGATCGTTTTAGATGAGGCCTACATTGAATTTGCCAATCCGCTTTCATCGCCGTCCTCGGCGATGAATGATTTGGGCGCAAAACTGAGTCGAATTCGAGAAGTGCCATCACGAAAAAATCTGATCGTTATCCGCACCTTCAGTAAATGGGCGGGACTGGCCGGTCTGCGAATCGGATACGGCGCATTCCCCCTCTGGCTGATGCCAACGCTGTGGAAATCCAAACAGCCATACAATGTCAACGTTGCGGCAAACGTTGCGGCACAGGTTTCACTTGAACACATAGATGAATTATCAAAAGTAGTTGAACTTTTAAAAGAAGAACGCGCACGATTATTTGCGGCGTTGCAGGAAATCCCATATTTGAAGCCATATCCAACGCAATCGAATTTCATTTTGTGCCAGGTTGCCGGGCGCGACGCGGCGGAACTTAAAGAGAAATTGATTCAGAAACATGGGATCTTCATCCGCTATTTCAACAAGCCCGGCCTGCGTGACCATATCCGTATCAGCGTTGGCAGGCCGCGAGATACAGACGCACTGATAAAAGCGTTGGAAGATTGAAAAGTTGGAAAGTTTGCAAGTTGACAGATTAACATTCAAACATTTAAACCTTTAACTCGAAGGAGAAATATGCGAACAGCAGAAATATCGCGACAAACAAACGAGACACAAATTCAGATCAAATTGGATTTGGATGGAACGGGCAAACACGAGATTTCGACAGGCATCGGTTTCCTCGATCACATGCTGACTCATCTGGCAGTGCACGGATTATTCGATTTATCCGTGCAAGCAAAAGGCGACTTGCACATTGACGTTCATCACACTGTCGAAGATGTGGCATTGGCGCTGGGACAAGCTTTCGATAAAACGCTCGGCGACCGCAAAGGAATTGTCCGCATGGGTGATTGCTTCGCGCAGATGGATGAAACATTGGCGCACGTCGCGGTGGATCTATCGGGGCGGCCATACTCTGTCATTCAAGCGGATTGGCACACGCCGTATGTCGGAAATATTCCAACAACTTTATTTCCACATTTCTTTGAATCTTTTGCCATGGCTGCTCGATGTAACCTGCATGCCCGCGTTTTATATGGCCGCGACGATCATCATCGAGCCGAGGCTTTGTTCAAAGCCTGGGCGCGCGCAATGGATATTGCCGCACAAATTGATCCACGCCGCGCAGGAATAATTCCGTCCACGAAAGGGACGTTGTAGTTTGGAGTGCGGGTGCTTGCTCCTGCGTGCGGACAGCAAGCTGTCCGACTCCACAGTTAAAGGAATACAAAATGAAGGATGTGATTTTAATCGATGCAGGTACGGGTAATCTCCGCTCTGTGCAAAAGGCACTGGAAGCTATCGGCGCAAATGTGGAGAGAACTGACGATCCGCAAAAAGTTTTGTCGGGCAAAAAGATCGTTCTTCCCGGCGTGGGCGCGTTCGGCGATTTTATGTCAGGCTTGCGGATGCGCGGGCTTGAAGATGCCGTCAAAGATGTTGTGAAGCGCGGCATTCCCCTGCTTGGAATTTGCGTCGGGATGCAGGCCTTGTTTGAAGTCGGAGAGGAGATGGGCGAACATAAAGGTTTGGGATTACTGCAAGGCAAGGCCGTGAAGTTTGCAGAGTCGCTGTCAGTGAAGATTCCGCACACGGGGTGGAATCAAATCGAAGTCCAGGATGATGCGCTGCTGTTTAACGGAATCAAATCTGGAGATTATGTTTACTTCAATCATTCGTATTATTGTCAGGCGTGGAATTCATCCGACGTGATCGCGGCAACAAATTACGGAATCAATTTCGCGTGCGCGGTGCGTCATGAAAATATTTTCGGCGTGCAGTTTCATCCCGAAAAAAGCCAGGCGGCGGGTTTGAAAATTTTGAAAAACTTTTTGGAGGCGCGATGATCATTTATCCCGCAATCGATCTGCGCGGCGGAAAAGTTGTGCGTCTGAAGGAAGGCGATCCCGCGCGCATGACTGCATATAGCGACGATCCCGTTGAGACGGCAAAGCGTTGGATGGATGCAGGCGCAAACTGGCTGCATGTTGTGAATCTCGATGGCGCGTTCGGCGATAGCGACAACGCGAATCGTTCGGCGCTCGAAGCGATTCTAAAACTTGGCGGACAGATTCAATTCGGCGGCGGACTGCGTTCGCTCGCTGCAATCGAAAAGGCAATCGAGTCGGGCGTGAGCCGCGCGGTGCCTGGAACAATTGCAATTGAAAAACCTGATGTGATTGCAGATGCAGTCAAAAAATTTGGCGCAGAAAAAATTGCAATTGGAATTGACGCGCGTGATGGACTCGTGCGCGTGCGCGGTTGGAAAGACAACAGCGGGATTTCTGCAATCGAGCTGGCGCGTCAAATGCGGACCCGAGGCGTGCGTACCGTTATCTTTACCGACGTCAGCCGCGACGGTTTGGGCCGCGGACTAAATATCGCCGCGACGAAAGAGTTGGCCGCTGTCAGCAGACTCGATGTCATTGCGTCGGGCGGTGTGCATACGATTGATGATGTTATCGCTGCGCGCGATGCAAAATTATCTGGTGTGATCATTGGCCGCGCTTTGTATGAAGGGACGATCGATTTGAAAGAAGCGTTACAGGTTTGAAGGTTGAAAAGTTGGAAGGTCGGCGAGCTCAACTTGCAAACCTTCCAACCTTCAACTTTAAAACGATCGGAGAATTATGTTAGCAAAAAGAATCATCCCTTGTCTCGACATCAAGGATGGCCGCGTGGTCAAAGGCGTGAACTTTGTGAACCTGCGCGATGCAGGCGACCCCGTCGAGCAGGCGCGTTTATACGATGAGCAAGGCGCGGACGAGTTGGTCTTTCTCGATATTTCCGCGGCGAACGAAGGACGCAAGACCACGCTTGATCTGGTCAGCCGCGTGGCAGAGACAGTTTTCATGCCATTGACTGTCGGCGGTGGAATCCGCGAAGTGAACGACATACGAAATTTGTTGTTGGCTGGCGCGGACAAAGTCAGCGTCAATTCAGCGGCGGTGAAAAATCCGGAATTATTATCCGAGGGCGCGGCACGCTTCGGCGCACAATGTATCGTGCTGGCAATTGACGCACGACAACGAGAAAATAAAAATGGCTGGGAAGTATTTATCAATGGCGGACAAGTTCCAACAGGAATGAATGCAATCGAATGGGCGGTGCGCGGAGTGGAGTCAGGCGCAGGCGAAATTCTGTTGACCAGTATGGACGCGGACGGGACATTGGCAGGTTACGATCTTGCGTTGACGCGTCGAATCGCCGAGGCTGTATCCGTGCCGATCATTGCTTCTGGCGGTGCGGGAAACACAACACATTTCGCAGATGCACTTACCGCAGGCAAAGCCGATGCCGCGCTGGCCGCATCTCTATTTCATGATGGCAAGTTGAAGATCACCGAATTGAAAAGGGAATTGCAGACACAAGGTATAACAGTGAGGATGCAGGAAGAAAGATGAAAGAATTGTTGCCTGAAATTAAGTTCGATGAACGCGGGCTTATCCCCGCAATTGTGCAGGACGCGGAGACAAATGAAGTCCTGATGATGGCGTACATGAATCAAGAATCCCTGCGGCTGACTTTGGAAAAAGGCGAGACGGTTTTCTGGTCACGCAACAGAAATGAGTTGTGGCACAAAGGCGCAACGTCGGGAAATATCCAGCGGGTTATCGAGGTCTGCGTGGATTGCGATGCAGACACACTTTTGATCCGAGTTCAACCGGCAGGGCCGGCATGTCACACGGGGAAACGAAGTTGTTTTTATAGAAATATCTGATTCGTCATTGCGAGGAGGGCGCGGCCCGACGAAGCAATCTCTCTTTCATTGCATTGGAGATTGCTTCGGACGAAAAAACCATCGCCCTCGCAATGACGAAATTCAACAAGGAGAATCAAAATGAGCATTCAATGGCTGTTTGACATTATCGAAGATCGCAAAATTAATCCAAACGAAAAATCATATACGGCGTGTCTTTTCAAAGAAGGCCTGCCGAGAATAGCGCAAAAGGTCGGCGAGGAAGGAACGGAAGTTGTAGTCGCCGCGCTTGTTCAGGAAGATCAACGCCTGATCGAGGAAGTTGCCGACCTCACTTATCACACACTTGTGCTATTATCCGCACGCGGACTCACGCCTGCGCATATCCTCGCCGAGTTGGAAAAGCGGCACAAATAACACAGATTATTTTCTTTTGCGATTCGCCAGAGTCAAGTAAAATCACGGCGAGAGAAGGTTATGAAATCCTATCGGAAAGAACTCTGGTTTAACATTCCGTCAAGACGCGGATTCGTAAATATTACACGCCAGGTTGAAGAAGCTTTGCGTGAAAGCGGCATCGGCGAGGGCTTCATTTTGGTAAACGCCATGCACATCACCGCTTCCGTTTTTATCAACGATGATGAATCGGGCCTGCACCAGGATTACGAAAAATGGCTGGAAGGTCTAGCTCCTCATGAGCCGACCAGCCAGTATCTTCATAATCGCACCGGCGAAGATAATGCCGACGCGCATTTAAAACGTCAGGTCATGGGGCGTGAAGTGGTGGTAGCTGTCACCAACGGCCGACTCGATTTCGGCCCGTGGGAGCAAATTTTTTACGGCGAGTTCGATGGCCGGCGGCGCAAACGCGTTTTGGTCAAAATTATCGGTGAATAAGGGAGCAAAACATGACCGCTGAATTCTTCTCTGCCATCAAGCAAGGCGATCAGGATAAAGTACAGCGCATCCTGCGCGGGACCCCAAACCTGATCCACGAAAAAGAGAACGGCGTCTCGCCCATCCTGCTTGCCACCTATCACGGTCATCCTGAACTCGCGGAATTCCTGGCCGAGAGAACTGTTACGCTGACGATTTTCGAGGCGGCCGCAACAGGCAAGCGGACTCATATCGTCCGCATCCTGGCACACGATCCAGTACTGGTAAATGCTTATGCAGAGGATGGATTCCAACCCCTGGGCTTGGCGTGTTTCTTTGGCCATCGTGAAGCGGCGGAATATTTGATCGGCGCAGGAGCACGCATAAATTCCCCTTCCACAAACGCCATGAAGGTCACGCCTCTTCATTCTGCAGCGGCGGGAGGACACTCGGCAATTGTCAAGTTGCTGCTCAAAAAGGGGGCCGACCCCAATGTGCGTCAACAAAACGGCTTTACTCCGCTTCACGCCGCGGCCCAGAACGGCGATGTGGCATCCATTCGTGATCTGCTCCTCAATGGCGCAGACGCACATGCCAAATCAGCGGAGGGCAAGACTGCCCTCGATTATGCAACCAAGGCCGAAAAAACCAAGGCGGTTGATGTCCTTAAAGAAGGAATTACCAAACGCTTCCGAATTCATGGTTAATTCTGAAAAATATGACGCAACGAATGCGTCATATTTTTATTTACAACCAGTTCATCTTTTTTGCGTAGATTGGTTTTAGATGAATACCATCAATCGAAACCTATTCATCAAGGAGAATGCCGTGTCAAAAATCTATAAATTTTTCAGCGCACTAACTCTGCTCATTTTGCTAACCTTCACCTTCGCCACTCCCGCCCATGCTTTCGATGGACGTTCAGGCGATAAAGTGACCATCAATGCAGGCGATGTTGTCAATGACGATCTTTATGTCGGCGCAAACGAGCTGGTTATGGACGGCACAGTCAATGGCGATGTGCTTGCAGGCGGACAGATGATCACTATCAACGGGACAGTCAATGGCGATGTAATGGCGGCGGGCCAAACTGTAGTCATCAACGGAACAGTCACAGGCAGCGTTCGCGCGGCCGGGGCGGTGATTTTCTTCGGTGAAAAAGCCAGGGTTGGCGGGGATATTGTCGGCGCGGGCTACAGCCTCGAGGTCCGCAAAGGAAGCGTGACAAGCCGCGATGTCATCTTCGGTGGCGGACAAATCCTGCTGGCGGGCGATGTGAATCGCAATGTCACAGTTGGAACCGCGGCTCTTGAAATCAGTGGAAACATTGGCGGCAACGTAAAAGCAGAAGTAGGCGAGGCCAATCAAGGTCAGGCTGGACCGCCTCCCAGCACATTCACCGGACAATCCACTGTGCCAGTACCGCTGGTCACTCCGGGATTAACAATCGATCCATCTGCAAAAATCTCAGGTGATCTTGCATACACACAGACTAAGGACCTGACTTTCCCTGGCGGTGTCATTGCTGGAAAAGTTACACGTACCGAACCGCCTGCCAATCAATCCCAGCCTGTAATGCAGGAAACAGCCGCTCATAAAGTAGGAACCTGGACACTCAACTTGATCCGTTCGTTGGCGACTCTTATATTGATCGGCCTGCTTCTGTTCTGGCTGTTCCCAATTTTCTTTAAATCACTGAGCGAGAAATTGCAGAGCAAACCCTGGTCAAGCCTGGGTTGGGGCGTAATCGCCTACGCGGCTTTCTTCTTCGCCCTGCTCCTGATTTTGTTCGTGACGATCGTAGGCGCGATCATCTTTGGCATCCTGACCCTGGGCAGTTTAAGCGGAACGATCATCTGGCTTGGGATTCTGACGTTGCTCGCTTTCATCGTCGGTTTCGTTCTAGTGACTTCATTTGTAGCAAAGATCGTTTTCGGCGTAACCATCGGCAAATGGATTCTGATACGCGCCAATTCGCCATTAGCTGAACATAAATACTGGCCCATGATTATCGGTGTCGCCATTACAGTCGCGATGATCGCCGTACTTTCCTTCCCATTGATTCCAATTGGCCTGCTTGGATGGCTGACGAATCTGCTGGTTGTGTTGTTTGGCCTTGGTGCAATGTGGCTATGGGGGCGCGAAGCGCTGGCAAGAAAACCAATTGCTTCATAAATCTCCATAACAAAAACAGCCGAGGAAAATTCCTCGGCTGTTTTTGTTATCACTGCTTTTGCGATTACGGGCAGTCCTTTAGATATAGGATCTGTTTTGAAATTATTCCACTGTTTCCAACCGAATTACCATCTTTGGCAATGGCGATATATTGGTAATCAAACCAGGCTTTGGCGCTTGCTCTTAAGTCCGGGCTCAGGTTTTGAAGTGTGTTAACAGTGATCGTGTAATTTCCATGGCCATCGCTGGTCATCTTGCCCCGGTTTTTCCAGGGGCTGATGGTGACCGGTTGGGTTGTCAGGTCTTCCATTCGGTAGAAAAGGTCCACCTCGACAACAGCGAGATTGGAGGTTGAAACGCCGAATGTAAGCTCCTGCGGCTGACAGCGTAAATTGAAGTAGCTGCCTGAGCGGGTCAGATTGGTAAACAAAACTTCTCCGGCCTTCGAAAGTCCTCCTGCATCTGCGGGTAAGGTGGCAGTTGCAGTAGCTTCGCCGCCACCAGGCGTCGCAGCGGCGCTAGTCGGAGCCGATGCCTGGGTGGGAGCTTCCAACGTTGGCGCAGGCGGATTGGTCGGCGCGGGTGGGTTAGTCGGCGCAGCCGTAGGCTGAACAATTTGAGTTTGAACTACAGGCACTAAAACAGTCGCAACCATAACAACCGGCGTGGGGGGAATCACAGCAGTAGGTTGGGCAACTGGCGCAACAGGAGCGCAGCTTGCCAGAACCAGGGCCAACACCAGGAACAAAATCTTTTTCATCACGTGCCTCCTTGACACAGAAATACATCTTAATTATAGAGGCGATTATACAGGTCGAAAATTAATCACATTTACGCCTTGCATTTTTGATAGTTTTTATCAAGTATAATGCCCGATTATGTTAACCCCGATCGAAATACAGACCCGCCTCGAGCGGATTCTTTTAAAGGTAGAAAAACCCGGGCGTTATGTAGGCGGCGAACTCAACGTCACCGTCAAAGATTGGGATAAAGTCCGCACCAAAGTGGCGTTTGTTTTTCCCGATATTTATGATATCGGTGTTTCCAACGTGGGCCTGAAAATTTTGTACGATGAAGTCAATCGCCGTGACGATGCGCTGGCTGAACGCGCTTATGCAGTATGGACCGACATGGAATCCCAAATGCGCTCAAACGGGATTCCGCTATACACGCTCGAATCAAAACGCCCATTAGCCGGGTTCGACCTGATCGGCTTTTCACTACCCTACGAAACGCTCTACACCAACACACTCAACATCCTCGACCTGGCCGGGATTCCTGTCCGCAGCAAAGACCGCACTGACGAGCATCCCGTCATTATCGCTGGCGGACACGCTGCCACCAACCCTGAACCGATGCATGCTTTCATCGATGCGTTCGTAATCGGCGAAGGCGAGGAAGTCATCCACGATATCATCAACGTTGTACAAAAGCATCAGGAAATAAAGAAAGATGAAAGAAGCGACATCTTTCGCCTTTCCTCTTTCGAAAAGCGTGATGTTTTATTGCGCGATCTCGCTCATATTCCTGGCGTGTATGTGCCGAAATTTTACAATGTCCATTATTTGGATGATGGCACGATCTCGTATGTTGAAACTTTAATGGATGGGATTGTGAATCCAGTCGTAAAAAGAATCGTTGCGCACCTGCCTCCCCCGCCGACGAATTTCATCGTGCCGAACATCGAAACTGTTCACAACCGCGTTTCAGTGGAAATTATGCGCGGATGCACGCGCGGGTGTAGATTCTGCCAGGCGGGCATGATCACGCGCCCGGTCCGCGAAAGAAGCGTGGACGATATCGTCGATGCCGCCGAAGCCGCTGTCAATGCAACTGGTTTCGAGGAGTTGGCGCTGCTCTCACTGTCCTCATCGGATTTTTCGTATGTGGTTGAGTTAGTCAACAAAGTCAGCGAAAGGTTCAAAGGGCGCAAGCTGACCATCTCACTTCCGTCACTTCGCATCGAATCTGTTTCGGTGGATCTGATGGATAAACTGCGTGAACACTATTCCGGCGGCTTCACGCTTGCGCCCGAAGCGGCCACTGAACGCATGCGCCGCATCATCAACAAATTCATCCCGGATGAAGAGATCATCAACACCACGCGCGAAATCTATCGCCGCGGCTGGACGACCATCAAACTTTATTTCATGATCGGACACCCGTCCGAGACATTGGAGGATGTGCAAGCCATCGCAGATCTGTGCAAACGCGTTATCACTGAGGGACGAAAAGTGGCGAGCATGAAAGTGAAGCTCACCGCCGGTGTTAGCACGTTCGTGCCGAAACCGCAGACTCCGTTCCAATGGGTTTCGGTGGATACACGCGAAAATATTATCGCCAAACAAGACCTGCTCAAACGCGAATTGCGAGACAGAAATATTAAGTTGAGTTGGACGGAACCGGATGACAGCCTGCTCGAAGCGTGGCTTGCGCGCGGCGACCGACGCATGTCTGAAGTCATTTATTCGGCATGGAAACACGGCGCAAAATTCGACGCATGGAATGATCGCGAAAAAGCAATCGTGTGGGCTGCGGCATTTGCAGAGGCCGGACTTGACGTCGCATTCTATACCTATCGCCAGCGCCGAACCGATGAAGTTTTCCCGTGGGATCACATCACCGCCGCGCTGCGAAAGAATTTCCTGTTTCAGGATTTCCGCCAATCGCTCGAAGGCAAGATCCGCGTGGACTGCCGCTTGAATTGTTTTGCGTGCGGAATTCTGCCGACCTTCGCAAATGTGCGCCGGGAAAATCCCGGCGAAGTGTGGAAATGTCCGGACGTGAAAAGCCCCGCCAGTAAACAGTTATCAGTGGACAGTCATCAGTTGTCAGTAGTTGGTGATTAATGAGAGTCAGGATCACCTTCTCAAAAACAGGCGCATTGCGCTATATCGGGCACCTCGACTTGAATACGATCTGGGAACGCGGCACGCGTCGTGCCGGACTTCCGCTGGCGTACTCGCAAGGATTTCATCCTCAGCCCAAGATTCATATCGCATCCGCTTTACCGTTGGGTTTTTCATCGCGCTGCGAAGTATTGGATATGCGCCTCAATGAAGAGCTGGATTTAGCTGCATTGCCCGCACGCCTGCAAGCGGCCATGCCAACCGGCATTGGGATATTGAAAGTGGAAAGCGCGGATGAACGCGCGCCAGCCGTCCAGACACAGGTGCTTTCAGCTGAGTATGAGGTCACTTTGACGGAAGCCGTTGACGGGTCGGAATTGAAGCGCCGGATCGAAGGATTATTGGCAAGCACAACTTTACCGCGCGAACGTCGAGGTAAAAAATACGATTTGCGTCCATTGATCGAAGAGCTTATCCCCCTCCGTCTTCCCCAAAACTCAAAGAATTTGGATGGAGAGAAAGAGGGGGGCGTCAAAATCTTCATGCGGCTTTCGGCGCGCGAAGGCGCAACGGGACGCCCCGATGAAGTTTTAGATGTACTGGGAATTTCGCAGGAATATACACAGACCGAAAGAACTCGCTTGCTTTTTCAGCAATAACCAGTACAATGTTTTCAAAGCGGCCATGTGGTCGCTAAACTTTCTGCGGAGGAGAATGATGGCCCTTATCATTTCTTTATTCTTTGCATTCGTGCCGGCTTTTCTAATGGCGATGTTTGTATACTGGCTGGATCGTTATGAAAAGGAACCGCTGGCTTTGCTGGGCGGCGCGTTCTTCTGGGGCGCGGTGGTCGCAGCGGGCGGCGCGTTCGTAATCAACACCATCTTTGGTTACAGTATTTATGCGCTGACAGGTTCAGGCGATCTAGCCGATCAAGCCACCGCTTCACTGGTTGCGCCTTTTGTGGAGGAGGGACTCAAAGGGCTGGCAATATTGATTATTTTCCTTTTCTTCCGCAAAGAGTTTGATTCGGTTTTGGATGGCATCATCTACGCCGGAATCGTGGCCCTGGGATTTGCAGCTACTGAAAATATTTTATACATTTACGGGCACGGCTATCAGGAAGGCGGCTGGAACGGATTATGGCAGTTGGTTTTTGTCCGCGTGATCATCGTCCCCTGGCAGCATCCGTTCTTCACAGCTTTTACAGGCATCGGTCTGGCGATAGCGCGCTTGAACAAGAATGTGTTGGTCAAGATCATCGCTGTGCCAACCGGTTATTTTACGGCAGTCTTCCTGCACGCATTCCACAACAGCTTTGGAAGTTTTATTGGCGGAATGACCGGCTTTGCGCTCGGCAGTCTGTTGGATTGGTCAGGCTGGTTTTTCATGGCATTCTTTATCTTCATCATGATCGGTCGTGAGCGCGCCATCATGCAAAAACAACTACAAGAGGAAGTTACATCGGGCCTGATCTCACAGGCGCAATTCCAAAAGGCGTTATCGCCGATGACAATGAGCACGGCTCTTTTCACGGGCGGGCCATCGGCAGCACGCTTCTTCCGCGCCTGCGGCGAGCTGGCTTTCAAGAAGGAAGAATATTCCAAGCTGGGCGATGAAGGCGGCAACCTGGCAATCGTTCAAAAACTGCGGACCGAATTGGCCGCGTTGGCTCCGCAAGTAAAAGCGTAAACTCAAACTTCGGAAGCTTTCAGGGCAATCGCATCTAAATTCCTGCGGCCAGCACCTTGAGCAAGTACTCATCGTTCCAGGCGGCTTGCAGTTGTTTGGCGTGAATGCCACCTTTGGCCGTTTTCTCCTGTTTGAGCAGGTTGAGAG
>JAJYOH010000450.1 GCA_021796315.1 Chloroflexota bacterium | reverse complement strand
ATTCCATTCCGATTCTTTCGCGCTGGTCATGCGTGCGGCCTTGCGAAGCGAAATCGAATCAAGCTGACCTTCTTTCAACAGGGCTTCGTAAATATTCCTGGCGGCTTGCGTCAGGCGGCCCTCTTCATACGCGGCCAAATGATCTTCTTCGGGCGAACCATAATTATCGGAGAGCGCGTAAAAATAAGGCGCGACTTCCAGCGAGATTATTGTCGCTTTGCGGCGCAGGATTTTGGCGTAATACCAGAGTCGTTTGGGAAGCGCGTCATCCTTCCAGCGCCACGTAACATGGCCGGGATCATCGTGTTCATTTGGAACAGGCCGCTCGCCAGCAACGGTTGCCCACAGGCTGGGCATCTCAATTCCCTTGATCGGCCAAAAGAAAACGAAGCCGCGTTCGTTGACGAAGGTTACGGCCTGGGACTGGGAAGAGATCGGTTTAGCGGGCGGCAGGTGAAAGGTCCGTGCGTGATGTGCTTTGAGTCGTTTCAAGTCAATGATGGACACGCGGTCATTTTAGTCCATGCAGGATAATTCCGCAAACGGACGTATAATTTTATGAAGGCCGTATATCCATCGAAGTTTCGGCCTGGGATTAATTGTAAGAATGAATAGTCTGAAACCATCATAAGATCGGGAGATGCGGAAACAAGGAGTCGAATCATGCCGCGTGATTTACCGCTAGGAAATGGCAGTTTATTGGCAGCTTATGATAACCATTATCAAATTCGGGATTTATACTGGCCGCATGTTGGTCAGGAAAATCACGCCATGGGACATCCCTTTCGCACGGGCATTTGGGTGGAGGATCAGTTTCGATGGCTTGACGACGGCGGCTGGCAAAGACAATTGCGTTACAGCCACGACACGCTGATCACTGACGTCGGCCTTCATCATCCAGATCTAAACATAACGCTCGAATTCAATGACGCCGTGGATTTTCACGAGAACCTGCTGGTCAGGCGGTTGGACGCCGCCAACGATTCGGACAGTCAGCGTACAATCCGTTTGTTCTTCCATCAGGATTTTCACATCCTAGGAAACGAAGTCGGCGACACGGCTTATTATGAACCGGATCGCAGAGCGGTAATCCATTACAAGGATGACAATTGGTTCCTGATCAATGGCGGCATCGTTTTAGCCGGCGGCGAGGCGGGTCCGGGCTGGGCGCCAACCGCTGATACGAAAGAAGGCCTGGTCGTCGGCGTCCATCAATGGGCATGTGGCCTGAAGGAAATCCGCAACCTGGAGGGAACTTGGCGCGACGCGGAAGACGGCCAGCTCTCCGGCAACGCGGTCGCGCATGGCTCGGTGGATTCAGCCGTCGGCTTCGAATTGAAAATCCCTGCCCACAGCTCGCGAACGCTTTATTACTGGATGGCAGTCGGACCCGATTTCGAATCGGTCACGCACATCAATCGAAACGTCCGCGAACGCGGCCCGCAGGTATATCTGGATCGCACAGGCGCGTACTGGAATTTATGGTTGAAGAAACACATGCCGGATGAGGCCGATATTCCGCACGAAGTTTTGCACCAGTATGCGATCAGCCTGCTGGTTGTCCGCACGCAGATTGATAACGGCGGCGCGGTCATCGCCGCCAACGACTCGGATATTTCATCTGCCGTGCGCGACACATACAGCTACATGTGGCCGCGTGATGGTTCGCTCGTGACGAATGCCATGATCATGACCAATAGCATCGATCTATCGCGCAACTTCTTTGAGTTTTGCGCAAAGGCTCTCACGCACGAAGGCTACCTTTTGCACAAATATAACCCCGATGGCACGCTGGCATCTTCCTGGCATCCGTGGTATCGCGATGGCAAAAAAGAAATCCCAATTCAGGAAGACGAAACGGCACTTGTACTTTGGGCGCTGTGGAAACACTTTGACCGCTTTGGAGACGTGGAATTCATCAAGCCGTTTTATCGCAGCTTGATCCGATCCATCGGCGGCTTTTTATACGCGCACCGCGACCCGGTGACGGGTCTACCCATCCCAAGCTATGACTTGTGGGAGGAACGCCACGGCATCCTCAGTTGGACAGTCGCCGCCACCTGGGCCGGACTGGATGCGGCTGCGCGTTTCACCGAAGCGTTCGGTGACCTCGATCTTTCCCGGCGCTATCGTCAGGCCGCAGACGAGATCAAAGCCGGGACGGACGCGCATCTCTGGCGTCCTGAATTGAAGCGCTTTGTCCGCATGATCAATCCAGCCACGGACGGAAAATGGGAAGTCGATTCAACCATCGATTCATCCCTCGCTGGCTTGTGGCAATTTGGCATGTACGCGCCGGACGATCCGAAGATTGTTCAGACGATGGAAGCAATCCGCGATCGTTTGTGGGTCAAAACAAATGTCGGCGGCGTGGCGCGTTACGAGAATGATCAATATCATCAAGTCAGCCAGGATATTAAAAACATCCCCGGCAACCCCTGGTTCATCTGCACACTCTGGCTTGCAGAATGGTATGCGGCTACGGCTCGGACAAAAAACGATCTCCAAAAATCATTGGATTTGATCCACTGGGTGGTTGACCATGCCTTGCCAAGCGGCGTGTTGGCAGAACAAGTCAACCCGTTCACCGATGAACCTCTATCGGTTAGCCCGCTGACGTGGAGTCACGCCGCGTTCGTTGCGGCCGTCCAGACTTATCTGGAGGCGCAGGCTCGTCTGCAAAAGTCCGGTTCATCAAAAGAAAGGAGTTCGAAATGTTGAAAAAATCCTATTTGAAAAATGGAAACTGCCGCGTGACTTTCACGCTGTCAGCTGAAGCGGGGGCGGAGTCCGCCGCATTATGCGGAACGTTCAACGAGTGGAATAAAGAATCGCATCCCATGAAACGATTGAAGAACGGCACTTTCTCTGTAACGCTCACCCTCCAACCCGGAGAACACCGTTTCCGCTATTACGTCGACGGCAAACGCTGGGAAAACGACTGGGAAGCCGAAGAATACCGCGCCAATCCATTTGGCTCGGAAGACTCGATTGTTAAAGTTTAGCGAGCGGTGAATATTGAAGCCGCGCCGGGAGTAAAATAAAATTCGGCGCGCAGCGAGTATTCCAAATATCATGAATGATTACACTTTAAAAGTATTCGCGGACATTGAACCTTTGAGCCGCTGGACTGTTCAAAAGATTATCGAAACATCCGTCGAGGCAATCTCGGCGCGTGGCCGCTTTTTGCTGGCGCTTAATGGCGGCAGCACTCCGACGCGAACATTTCAATTGCTCGCCAGCGAATTCCACGACAAGGTGGATTGGAATAAAACTCACATCTTCTGGGGAGACGAACGCTGCGTTCCATCGGACGATAAAGAATCAAGTTACGGACAGGCGCGTGAAATTTTATTGAGCAAGATTCCGATTCCGGACTCGAACGTGCACCGCGTCAACACGGACCTCGGGCCGGACGCCGCCTCAAAAGATTATGCCAGCACTTTGAGCCGCTTCGCCCAACCTCCGCTCGATTGGCCGCGCTTTGACCTCGTGCTGCTCGGCATGGGCGAAGATGGGCATACCGCCTCGCTGTTCCCCGGCTCGGCCATCCATGTGAGCGAACCGGTGCTGGCCGTCACCGGGCATTATCAAGACCGTCCCGCGAATCGAGTCACGTTGACTCCGCCGGTGTTGAATTCCGCCAGAACGATTCTCTTCATGGTCACCGGAGAAAGCAAAGCCGAAACTTTAAGCCGCGTGCTTGGCAAAGAACACAATCCACAGCAATTGCCCGCGCAGCGAATTGATCCAAAAGATGGCGAAGTAATTTGGCTGACGGATGAGGCCGCGGCAAGCAGATTGTCAAAGAAGGAATCGTGACATTTTTAAAATATCATTCAGAAAGATAAACTTAGGCTCTCGGCGGCGTCTCGCCGCCGGGGACGGCGGCTTGAGCAATGAAAGTATATAAGCAATAATACAAAATTCTTGGAGGCAGAAAATCATGGAACTGGCAATTATTGGTTTGGGCAAGATGGGTTTGAACATGGCGACCCGCCTCATACGCGCAGGTCATCGTGTGGTGGGTTACGCGCGCAGCAAAGAATCAATTCAAGCAGCTGTCGAGAACGGCGCAGAAGGCGCTCATTCGCTTGAAGAAATAGCGAAAAAACTCAAGTCGCCGCGTGCGGTTTGGGTCATGGTCCCGGCCGGTCAAGCCACTGACGAGACAATAGAAAAACTATCCAGACTGCTCGAAAAAGGCGATACCGTCATTGATGGTGGCAATTCCAATTACAAGGACTCGATCCGTCACGCCGAGCTGTTGAAAGAAAAGGGAATCCATTTTCTCGATTGCGGTACAAGCGGAGGCGTCTGGGGTCTGGCCGAAGGTTACAGCCTGATGATCGGCGGCGAAGTTCACGTCGTGGAAAAGATGCGGCCAATCTTTGAGACGCTTGCGCCCGGCCAGGATCAAGGCTGGGGACGTGTCGGGCCGCATGGTTCAGGTCATTATGTCAAAATGATTCATAACGGCATCGAGTATGGCATGATGCAAGCTTACGCCGAGGGCTTTAGCATTTTGAGATCAAAGAAAGAATTCGAACTGGATCTGTATAACGTTTCGGAGATCTGGCGTTTTGGAAGTGTGATCCGTTCCTGGCTATTGGATTTGGCCGCCGACGCCCTCAAAGAAGACCCGACGCTTTCAGACATCAAACCCTGGGTCGCCGATTCCGGCGAGGGCCGTTGGACGGTCGCCGAGGCTATCGATCTGGACATTCCTGCCCCCGTGATCACACTGGCTCTTCAAATGCGTCTCGCCAGCCGTGATGATGAGAACTATACTGCACGTATGCTCGCCGCTCTGCGTAATCAATTTGGCGGACATGCCATAAAGAAAAGCGACTAACCCCAAAGTTTGACGGTCAATAACCGTGTCGCTATTGGATACTATATGAACAATAATTTACCAACTTCAATCGTCATCTTCGGCGCATCCGGCGACTTAACCCAGCGCAAACTCGTACCGTCCCTGTTCAGCATGTTCCGCAAGGGACGTGTGCCAAAACAATTCCGTGTGGTCGGATATGGCAATACGGCCTTCACTGATGATCAGTTCCGTTTACATCTGGCCGAGGGCATGAAACAATTTGCATCGTTCTCTTATACCGATGAAGAATGGACGAGCTTCGCTGGCCATCTGGCTTATCAACAGGGCCGTTATACCGACCTGGCCGATTTTAAAAAGCTTGGCAATTTCATGAGCAAATGGGAAAACGGTTCCGGCAATCGCATGTATTATATGGCGACGCCGCCC
>JAJYOH010000449.1 GCA_021796315.1 Chloroflexota bacterium | reverse complement strand
CCAGCCAGTTGATGGAAGGAAAATGACGTGCGGAAGCGAGGGATTTATCCAATGCCCAGAAGCAGCGAATGAAGCGTTTGGTGTGTTGAGTGACCGGTTCTGAAAAATCGCCTCCGGGAGGAGAGACCGCGCCGATCACGCTGACCGAGCCAGTACCTCCGCTCAAAGTTTCAACGGCGCCCGCTCGTTCGTAGAATTCCGCCAAACGGTCCGCGAGGTAAGCGGGATAGCCCTCTTCAGCAGGTAACTCTTCCAGTCGTCCCGAGATTTCACGCAGGGCCTCAGCCCAACGGGAGGTCGAGTCCGCCATCAACGCCACGTGATACCCCATGTCACGGTAATATTCGGCAATAGTGA
The DNA here is from genome assembly GCA_021796315.1 of Chloroflexota bacterium. Next base: position 4,906 of record JAJYOH010000449.1, on the reverse strand, counting down.
TGCCAGTATAGATGCTGGCTTCGCGCGCGGCCACAGGCATATTGGATGTATTGGCGATCAACACGGTGCGTTCCATTAATGGACGACCACTGCGCGGGTCAATAAGGTGAGGAAACTCCTGCAAGACTTCCGTCATCTCGTTGCCTCGTTCGCCGCAGCCAATGTAAACAACCACCTGGGCGTCTGCCCACTTTGCAATGCTGTGTTGAGTAACCGTCTTGCCTGATCCAAACGCGCCCGGTATCGCAGCTGTGCCGCCTTTGGCGAGAGGGAAGAATGTGTCAAGCACGCGCTGTCCCGTGATCAGCGGTTCAGCCTTTCCTTTGCGAGATTTATAAGGGCGCGCTTTTCGAACGGGCCAGTATTGCAACATGGTCAATTCCTGTTCGCCGGCATCGGTGCGGACGCGGGCAATCGGCTCGTCGATGGTGTACTGCATCTCTGGCGCGACCCATGTCAATGTCCCGCGCATATTTGGCGGGATCATCACGCGATGTTCCAGCGCCTCTGTCTCTGGAACGGTGCCAAGGATCATTCCACCGTTGACCTGATCACCGACCTTGAGTTTGGGAGTAAAGTCCCAGCGGTCTTTTCGATAAAGCGAATCAAGGTGCATTCCGCGGCTGATGAAGGATCCAGTCCGCATCTCGATAACCGGAAGCGGGCGCTGGATACCGTCAAATATGCTGCGCAACAGCCCGGGTCCAAGCTCGACCGAAAGAGGCAGTCCCGTTGTATAAACCGGCGCTCCCGGCCGCATCCCGGATGTTTCTTCGTAAACTTGAATGGTGATGACATCCCCCACCATGCCGATCACTTCGCCTACCAGTTGCTCCTCACCCACCTGCACCAGATCCAGCATGTTCACGTTCCGTGATCCCTTGGCGCGGACAACCGGTCCGTTGATCCAGGTTACTCTCCCGATCTGTTCGCTCATAAGGACTCTCCCATTAAGATGTGATATACCGGGGAGCGAAGAGTATCCTGCATTCGCAGTAGGCGGGTCTCAAGCGTATTGTCATATTGGCGATGACCGTCTTCTGTTTCCACGATCACGCCCGTGCCTTGTTTAAGTGCGTCACCGATACTCACTTGAATTCCCAGATCCTTTACGATCTTATCAATTGCGCTGGAAGTGAAAAACTTTTTAGTTGTTTCGTCCGCCCTGACAATTGCCTTTTTGGCGCCGAGCTGAACCAGGGCTTCCCGCAAAAGCAGATGCGCGGTCTTTTCATAATCGGTACTTTTTTGCACAGTGGATAGTTTTTGTTGGGCCGACTCAAAGACACTTTCGAGCAGCTTTTCGCGCTGCTCCAATTGCATGGTTCTGGCCTTCAATTGGGTTGTCGCAATCGCCTGGCTGCGAACACGCTCCGCTTCAAGGGAAGCGTTCTCAAGCACCCGAGTGCGTTCATTGGTAGCCTGTTCCATTGCCTGTTTGCGAATCTCATCGGCTTTGGTCCTGGCGCTTGTCAGGCTTTCTTCAGCATCAGTGTGAGCATCGCTTAATACCGCGCGGGAAAGTACTTTGATGTCTTCATCCGTCGATTTCATGAGCAAACATCCCAATCCAATCTTTCTCAGCAAATGATCGCTGAAAGGAGATTACTTAGAACTTTACGCCAATCGCCCGAAGCACAATTTCATTGAGGGTGGGTTGATCCGGTCCGACACCTTTCGGTCCCGGAATCTCCACAACCAGCGGCACCGTGCTTCGCAACTTTAGATGGTCCATCCTGGCTTCGATCAGTCCGGCCGCCTCCTGGGTCACCAGGACGATGCCTGCATCAGCATTCGATAAGGCCTCATCAAGCGCCTGATTGATCTCGGCGGCAGAGTTGACCACTTTGCCATGCACCCCAACTAATGAGAAGCCTAATACGGCTTCTTCATTTCCAATTACCAGGATCTTCATTGGATGCCTATCGGTTCAAGACCAGGAAGGCAATAATCAGACCGTAAATCGCAATACCTTCTGCAAGACCGACGAAGATCAACGAACGACCGAACGCTTCAGGCTTTTCAGCGATTGCACCCACCGCTGCTGCGCCTGTACCGCTCACCGCAATGCCTGCGCCGACGGTAGCCAGACCGGTTGAGATCGCCGCCGCCAACGAGGCATAAGGATCGCTACCCGTCGCCGCCTGAGGAAGCAATCCGGCGGCCATTGCTGCCGAGGGAGAGGCCAGCCAAACAAGTCCAAGTCCAATCGCCATTAATCCAACCACGATATTGAAAACTTTCATCCCAACCAGTAGATTCCTTGTAATACCAGTGGGATTGTCCGAGCGCCTGTACAGAAAATAAACCATAACCGGAATCATCGGTATGATGCTTGCGAATATTGCGAGAACGATTTTCAGCATGATAAGAATCTCCTATTTTATTTTTTTTCGTGCGTTTCTAATCCAGCGGTTATTTAACATCTACAAAAAAATTCCGGGCTAAAGGCTGATCATTACTCTTCTCCAGCAGGTAAGGGCGTCAGGGGTACATAAGGCATCCCACCTCCTATGAAGAATTTGCTAAAGAATTCGTAATATTCCAGACGCATGGTTTGAATGCCGACGATCAATCCTTCAAAGCCCACGATGAAAATATTGCCTATCACAACCACAATCCAGTAGCCTACGCCTTTATCTGGGCCAACAAGAGTTGCCAGAATGAAGATGGCGGAACTCAAACCAGCATGAGCGACGGCAAAAGCGCCAACGCGCACATAGGATAGACTGTTGCTCAGGAAGCTTATTAACTTCTCAAACAGTTCAACGGCCGATTGAAAAAGGAACATACCAATGCCGCCTTCAAACAATGGACGATGTCCATCGACCAGATGCTTGAGTAGCTCCGAGAACATCACCGCCAGACCGCCGATGACAGCCAGTACCATGAACACTATTTTTGGCACTGGAAATCCATGTGCAAAACTTGCGGCTGCAAATCCCAACAGCGACCAATACAGCGTCAAACCGGCAACCCCGTTCGGGTCAAAGAATAGACGCGCCCAATCGCGCGCGCGCCACGCATTCTGAATATTTAGCAGGAATCCCAAACTGAGAAGTATGATCCCGCCGCCGATTGCAATTGCCAAAATTTGGGTAATGTGATGAATCGGCTGAAGCCAAATCGCCTTCAATACATTTTCATAGCCGAATATACTGCCGTAGAGGAACCCAAACAGGGTCGCTGAAAAACCACAAGCAGCCACGACAATCCCCAGGCCCGACATGCCCCGCAACGCGGGAACCCTGCGACTCGCCAGAAGCAAGCCAAAAAGAGCCAGCACCAAACCATGTCCAACATCACCGAACATCGCCCCGAAAAGCAGGGGAAAGGTTATTGCCATCAAAATGGTCGGGTCCAATTCCTCGTAGCGCGGACGCCCATAAGTAGTTACCAGCTGTTGAAATGAACCCAGAACCCCAGGATTCTGCAAAGAAACAGGGATGTGCTGGTTTTGCATACCCAATCGCTTGGACGGATTGCCATCGATCAGGATATTCTTGGACGCTTGTTTAAGTTCCTGCGTGAGTGCTTCCAATTTGGAAGACGGCACCCAGCCAACTACCACATACGTATACTGAAGTTTGCCGAAATGTCCCATGGCATCTGCCAACAGCCGACTCGTCCGCACACGCCACAGCAGCGTCTGGAGTTGATGTTCGTAAGAGGTGTGCAGCCGGGTTATTTTGATTTTCTGCTTCTCAATATTCTGCTTGATGCTCTCCATGGTATTGTTAAGCGACTTGATAATTTCTGACGGTGTGCCTTTATGAATGTCAGTCAATTCGAATGGATTGAGATACGCGCTGCGAGCCGCCCGTTCCAGAATATCTGCGTTGCGCTGCGATCCGGTCAGCCAAACGACAGTATTGTCGCGGTCTTTTTGCAACGGCAACAAAACATAGGGGATGCGCGCCAGGCTTGTTTCGAGACGTTCCAGATTGGCGGCTGGCATGATGCCCAACATGGAAAAAACATAGCGGGGATTTTGCAACATACTAATGTCAATATCGATATCGGCAATTGGCAACAGTTGGCGTATATGATTTTGAAGCTCCTCCAGCTTCTTATTGCCAGCCGTCAACTCATCGTTGGTATTCTTTACATCCTGCTCGATTTGCTCTACAAGCGGACGCACCGCTTCGATCTTGATCAACGTGGCCTGATCGGACGACAGCGTACCGTCCTCAACAGCCAAAGCCTGCATGGTAACCATGATCTGACGTTCGAGAGCCGCATAAGCAGATGCACGCTCCTTCCAGGATTCACCTGTTTTGCCGTCTGCATGTGAACTCAAATAGCTGGAATCAACCTGGTGAAAAACTCCTTGTCGCGCCAGAACATTTGTAACAGATAACAAATCTTTCTCTGGGACAATTATTTCCAACTCGGTCATTTCTTGCGGAAAAAACATATCACCTCCAAGGTGTCCAATTATGTTTTCGGCTCGGCAGATTAAACGACAGCGGTGTTATCCAGATTTGTTTCCATCAGGAGATAAGATAAGAATTTATCGTTTGACATCCGTGTGGATTTGGCGCCTATGAGCACAGTCAGATCCTGGAGTTCCAACTCATTCAGCAAAACAAAAGCCAATGGAAGGCTGATATTGAATGGATAGCCGGTAAAGACCGATCGCAACTGCCCAATGAGCCGCCGTTGCAACAGCAATTCCAGTTTAGGCAATCCCCGCTCTGGAGCCTCGAGCAGGCCGTCAACATTACTCAAACCTGGATACAGGCGCTCCACCACCCGGCCAATATCAGCCCCCGCGGCGATTGTGCGGATGTCCTCATCGTGGACCCGGTAGCCAAAAGGCAGCGTATAGTTGATAACCTCTTCCTCGGAAAGATGATGATATACACGATAACGCAAAGCCCACATGATATTATTCATATCAACC
>JAJYOH010000448.1 GCA_021796315.1 Chloroflexota bacterium | reverse complement strand
CGATCATGACATTCCAGTCCCATTTATGAGCCATGACATAATATCCGCCGCCGATCATGAGCGGACCCCAGACGATCAGAACGGCGATTTCACCCAGCGCGATATATTTCAGCGGCCAGGTATAGAACAAGACAAAGAACGCACCGAGGCCAAGCAGAATCCAAATATTTATATCCCAGCTGTTGATGGCGATGAGGTAGATGCCCGCCGCCAACGCAATCAGGCCCGTCACCGCGAAATAGGTTAGATGCAGGCGCTTGGTCATCAGCCCGCTGGCAATGGGCTGTGCGCCATAGATCGTGCGGAAATAATTATCCTTGTCCACGCCGCGCACAAAGTCTGTGAAATCGTTGAAGATATTATTGGCGGCGTGCGCCATGATGAGGCCAAAGGTCAGGGCAAGCCACGGGACGAATTGGAAAACGCCATTGCGGAAGGCAAAAATTCCGGCCAGCGCGGCGGAAAGAAAGGTCATGATCAAAACAGCAGCGCGCGTGGAAATCAGCCATCGTGAAATAACATCCAACTGATCCCACTCCTCTTTGGAAACTTCCGGGATCACGTTGAGCGCTTTCTGCCACATTGCAAAATTCAATTTCATTGACTTCACCTTATGTAAATTTCACAAGATTATAACGCCATGATAAGCAAAACACTAACCTGACCGACACGATATAGATTGACTAAATAATCTTTAGGATGTTTATCACTACTTAGCCATGATTTTTATCGCTGGCTAAATTGTGAAATATGTCACATACTGAGATTGTTGAAATCGCAAACACGCCCATTCTTCAGGGGACCGAGGCGCGTTTGGTCAAAGAGAGGCCGTATGGTCGTTACTCAAACAAATGCTCCGCCCATCATTCCAATCTCTGTAGAACGCGAATATAATATCTCGCATTGCTTGGGAAGCCGCATCCCGCAACACACTGGGGGTGGGGGGCGCTCGACCAGGGATGTGCATCCAGCGCGGGATGTGCGCGAGTATCGGACCTCTAAAAGATTTTCTAAGACTTTCCAGGAGTTGATACATGGCTACCACGGAAGTAATAGAGCGTTCGTTCTACGATAAAGTCCTTGAAGCCACACCAAGCGGCGAGCGGCTGAGGCTTTGCCTGGAGTGCGGGAATTGCAGCGGTATATGTCCCTTCGGCTATTTGATGACCTATCCGCCCAGCAGGATGATCGCCATGTTGCGCGCTGACAGGTTCAATAAGGTACTGGAAACCGACACAGTCTGGATGTGCGTCTCCTGCTATGCCTGTACTACGGCGTGCCCCTCGAAGGTCCCGTTAACGCCCGGCCTGATGGCCAGCGTCAAAGAAGAGTTGCTTTTGGCGGGCAATGTTCCGGCGGAGCTTCAAACTGCATTGGCAAATTCCCAACGGTACGGCAATCCGCTTGGCGAATCGGCCCGCAAGCGGGCTGATTGGGCGAACGGAATCTCTCCTGAAGTCAAAATATTGGGGAAAGTCAGGCAGCCTGTGGATATCCTGTGGTTCGTCGGTGATTATGCTTCGTATCATCCCCGTGTCCAGCAAACCGCAAGAGCGCTGGCAAAGGTGTTCAATGCCTTGGATGTAGACTTTGGTATTCTTGGTCCGGAAGAGATCAGCGACGGTGACTCACAGCGGTTGGCGGGTGAGCGCGGCCTGTTCGAGATGCTGGCGGATAAAAATGGGAAAACATTCAGTAAATACCAATTCAACGAAATCATCACTACCGATCCCCATGCTTATAACGCCCTCAAAAACGAGTATCCGAGACTGGGCATTTCTTATCCCGTTCGACACTACACTGAGTTTCTGGCAGAGCGCCTCGACCAGCTCAAGCCGTTGCTGAAACGTGAAGTGAAAACCAGAGTCACATACCACGATCCATGTTATCTCGGACGCGCAAACGGCGTATTCGACCAGCCTCGCACATTGTTGGGAGCCATCCCCGGCGTGGAGTTGGTCGAAATGCCGCACAACCGCACAAACAGTTTATGCTGCGGCGGCGGCGGTGGCGGAATGTGGCTGGACGGCTTTCAATGGGAGAAGGCCCACACGCGTTTATCGGAATGGCGCGTGCGCGAGGCTCTCAGCGTTGGCGCAAATGTTCTGGCAGTCGCTTGTCCGTATGAATCGCCTCGTTTCGAAGATGCCGCCAAGACAATTCAAGGAGCTTTGCAATTGAAAGTAAGGGACATCACTGAATTGTTGGTCGAAGCGATGAGCGAGTAGCGAGGTGAAGTTATGAACATCGTGGTTCTGGCTAAACTTGTCCCTGATCTGGTCGAAGAACTGACCATTGACGCAAGCGGCGCCGCGCTTGACATGACTTTCGCGCGTTTGATCATCAATGAATTTGACGACCATGCCATCGAGCAGGGCATTCTGCTCAAAGAACGGAGCGGCGGCCAGGTGACCGTCATTACACCGGACCTTGAGAGCGCAGACGATGTGCTTTTCACCGCGGCCGCCAAAGGGGCGGACCGATTGATAAAAATTAAAGGGGATTTTGCCGGGAGCGTGAGCAATCATGCCATGGCGCGCGCCTGCGCAACTATCGTGAAAGAATTTCAACCCGATCTGGTGCTGACCGGGGTACAGGCACACAACGATATAGACGGATCAGTCGGCCCCCTGCTCGCCGAGCATTTGGGAATGCCTTATGTTGGTTATGTATCTGGCGTCGCGATCAACGATGGCAAGTCCAAAGTGCGGAAGGAATATCCGGGAGGACTGATCGCTGAGATGGATGTCACCTTGCCCGCAGTATTGGGCGTTCAAGCCGCAGAGCAACCGCCGCGCTACGTGGCGGTCAGTAAAGTGCGTCAGGCGATGAAAACATCCACGATTGAGGAGCGGCCAGTGTCGGGGTTTGACGCGAGCGGCGCGCCGATCAGCGAGCGTATGTTCCATCCCGAAACCGCACAACGAGCGACGATTCTCACAGGTAATCCAGATGAAATCGCTGTCCAACTCGTCAGCGTCTTCAAAGAACTGGGCGTGCTGTGAGAGGAGGGTTCCATGAGCCAGGATATTTATATTGTCATTGAGCATTTACGAGGGCAAGTCGCGGATATTTCTTACGTGATGCTGGCCGCCGCACGCGAATTGGCTCAAGGCTTGAACGGAAAAGTTGTTGCGGTCCTGCTGGGGCATAAAGCGCAAGAGTTGGCAACAGATTTAGCCGCTGATCAGGTGCTGTATCTCGATCATGCGGCGTTATCCGAGTTTGCTTCAGATGCATATCAAAAAGCGTTGGCTGGTCTGATCGGCGAGAAACAACCGCGCGCAGTTTTATTCGGCAGTACTTCCATCGGCGCAGACGTCGCCAGCACGCTTTCCGTTCGATTGGGATTGCCATTGGTAAGTTCCTGCCGAAAATTCAATTCAGATGGCAAGTTCGTCAGCCAAATCTGCGGCGGCAAGATTATGGCCGAGGGCAAGCTCCCCGCCCCTACCGCGCTGGTAACCATGATCCCTGGCGGCTATAAAGCCGAACAGGGGCGGAGCACACAATCTCCTGCGGTGACACAAGCCGAAGTCCCGGCATTGGAGTCGTTGCGAGTCACATTGTCAAAGTATATCGAGCCAGAGGCGGGCGATGTGGATATTTCCAAAGAATCCTTGTTGATCGCTGTTGGACGAGGAATCCAAAACAAAGATAACATCGCGCTCGCCGAAGATTTGGCCAAGGCTATGGGAGGTGTCGTAACAGGTTCACGGCCTGTTATTGATCAGGGCTGGCTGGCGGCCTCGCGCCTGGTGGGCAAATCGGGAAAGCATGTCAAGCCAAAGATCTATCTGGCGCTGGGCATCAGCGGCGCCCCTGAGCACGTCGAGGCGATTACTGATAGCGATACGATCATCGCCGTCAACACCGATCCCGCCGCGCCGATTTTCAACATCGCCAAATACGGCGTTGAGGTGGATATGTTCGACCTCATCGCAGGGCTGACGGAAAAAGTGAAAGAAGCGAAAGGCATATAAGTTGGATTAGAAGGAGAGACGACCTCATGCCAGAGCGAATTGATTTTTGGGGCATACCAGATACCTGGGGATCACCTCAACTCTACGTGTATGCGTTGATGGGATTCGCCACTATTGTTTTGCTCATCCGTTTTTATCGGCAAGCCAGTCTCTGGTGGCGCGTGGGCCGTCCACAGATTCTCTGGGACAAGCCCCATGTACGCCTTGGCCGTCTTATCAAGTACGCGATCGTTCAGACTCGAGTTCTGAGTCAACAGTATCCAGGCATGATACACGTTGCCATTGCATGGTCTTTCTTCGTATTCTTTTTGGGCACCGCGCTAGCAACCATAGATTCCCATTTCTTCAAGTTTCTCAACGGCAATATTTACCTTGCGTACAAATTTATTCTTGACACGTTCACTGTTTTCTTCTTGATCGGTGCGGCGATGGCGGCCTATCGTCGCTTCATTCAGCGGCCGCGCCGGTTGACGCTCAACCCCGGCTTTACCTGGTCCCTGGTTTTGATCGTCCTGATCGTGTTGGGCGGATTGCTCACCGAGTCGCTTCATTTGGCTGTAGAAAAGCCGGCATGGGCGCTATGGTCGCCCACTGCCTGGTTGGTTGCACAAGCATGGATTGCCGCGCGCGCCTCAGATGCAACACTATTAAACTGGCATTTAGGAGCGTGGATATTTCATTTGCTCATAGTTACTGTGGCCCTCGTCACTTTGCCGGTCGGCACGCTCTTACACACCTTAACTGGCCCGCTTAACGTATTCTTCTCAAAGATCGACCGACCAACAGGGCAACTTGCCCCCATTCCCCAGACAGCAAGGGGTGAACCAATCTATGCCAGCGCTCTGCGCGGCCTAACCTGGAAACAATTACTCGATGGCGATGCCTGTACTGAATGCGGTCGTTGCCAGGATGCGTGTCCGGCTTTCGCGGCGGGAACTTTGCTTAGCCCTAAGCAGTTGATCCTGGGGATCCGCGATGGGTTGCGCCAAGATGGGCGGACTTTGCTCGGAAACGGAAAAACGCCCCTTCTGGTTGGAGAGTGGATCAAGGACGAAATGTTATGGTCATGTACAACTTGTGGGGCCTGCGTCCGCGAGTGCCCGGTATTGATTGAACACATAGATGCCATTGTGGACATGCGCCGCCATCTTGTGGTCGAAGGACGGGTAGACAAGGAACTCCAGGATGCATTGGCCAATTTGGGCCGTTACGGCAATTCCTTCGGCCAGTCCGAACGAATGCGCGCCCGCTGGACTCAGCCACTCGAGCCCAAGATCAAAGACGCGCGCCGGGAGCCGG
>JAJYOH010000036.1 GCA_021796315.1 Chloroflexota bacterium | reverse complement strand
ATGGCGGTTTTGGATACAACAGGCAAGGCTATCGGGTTGGTAGATCGTCAGCTTTTGCTCAAGGCACTTTCAGGTCACTAATCCGATCATACCGTTTTTGATTTACCAACTCGCCGCAATCCACATCAATCAGGTCCGGCTCTATTTGGACCGTCAAGCTGGTTGATCGAGCCATGGCTTCTGCAGTGTTGAAGGTTCGCGATAAAGGCCCGGCATATACTGCATCCGGTTTCCACTGCGCGGCAATCCGCTTGCCGGTAGCGTCGGCCTGCATCAGGCCGATTTTATCCAAAGGTACATCAGCGTGGCCGCGAAAACGTTCACTGCGATTCCACTCGGTCTGGCCGTGTCTAATCAGAATAATGTTTGTCATAAATTGGTTCCTTGTTTATTCCTTTGTTCATTGAGCAACCGCTCGGCGCTTTGACGTATCAAGCGATAGGAATGGTGTGTTACTTCCTCGAGCAATTGTTTACTGTATGAATCGGGGATATTTGCCAGTGCCTTGAGCACTTGATATAGCAGATAGATGTCGTCTTTCTCCTCGTGCAGAATCCTCGCCAAGGTTGGAAGGGTGCGCGGCGTCTTGAGCATGCCCAAGGCCTCGATGGCCATGTAGCGATTCTCCGGGATCGGATGAAACGCGGCGTTTATCAGCTTTTGCTCATACTCCAGATCGCCAAAGGCTCCAATGTTGAATTCACAATGCGAGCAGATTTCTGTATTCTCGTGAATCTCTGCCCAGCACGATGGACAATAATACGTGACCATCTCACAATATTAACGCACAAACGCCTTGCGCCCGGCATACACAGCGTCTTTGCCCAGTTCTTCTTCGATGCGCATCAACTGGTTGTACTTTTCCACGCGTTCGCCGCGCGCTGGCGCTCCCGTCTTCAAATGTCCGGTGGACATGGCAACGGTGAAGTCAGCAATGAAACTATCCACGGTCTCGCCGGAGCGATGAGAAACCATCGAGCCCCAGCCTGCTTTGCGCGCCATTTCAATGGCAGCAATCGTTTCTGTGAGTGAACCGATCTGATTGAGTTTGATCAGCACTGCATTGGCTACATCCTCCTTGATGCCGCGCGCGATGCGTTCCACATTGGTCACGAACAGGTCATCGCCTACGAGCTCAATCTTCCCGCCCAATTTCTGATTAAGCAGTTTCCAGCCATCCCAGTCATCCTCGGCGAGTCCATCTTCAAGCACAACGATGGGATATTTATTGACCCAATCCGCATACAGCGCCACCATCTCGGAAGAGGCGATTTTGCGATTCTCCGTCCGCAGATTGTACCTGCCGTCTTCATAAAAACCGCTGGAGGCCGGGTCGAGGGCGATGGCGATCTGATCGCCGGGTTTGTACCCAGCCTTTTCAATGGCTTTTATGATCAATTCAACCGCATCCGAGTTTTTCTTGAGTACGGGGGTAAAGCCTCCCTCGTCGCCCACGCCGACTGAATGCCCGCCATCTTTCAAAACGTCCTTGAGCGCCTGATAAACTTCGCTTCCCCAGCGCAACGCTTCGTGAAAATTTGGTGCTCCCACGGGTGCAATCATGAATTCCTGAAAGTCTGTGCCCTGCCAGTTGGCATGCACGCCACCGTTCAGGATGTTGAACATTGGCACGGGCAATGTCCGGGCGGCGTCCCCGCCCAGATAACGGTAGAGCGGCTTATGGTTTGAATTGGATGCAGCGCGCGCGACGGCCAGACTCACACCCAGGATGGCATTCGCACCCAGTTTGGACTTGTTCGGCGTTCCATCCAAATCGAGCATGGTTTGGTCAATTGCCGATTGATCCCCTGCACCTTTCCCGGACAGGGCGCTGGCGATGACTTCATTGACATGTTCCACAGCCTTGAGCGTGCCTTTGCCCCCGAATCGCTTTTTATCGTTGTCGCGCAATTCCAGTGCCTCGTGAACTCCGGTGGATGCTCCGGAAGGAACGGCGGCTCTACCTTGTGAGCCATCCTCCAAAAAGACATCCACTTCCACAGTGGGATTGCCGCGCGAATCAAGAATTTCGCGGGCGTGTACAGATTTGATCTTGGACATTACGGTTTCTCCTGTTGAAATTCACCGAAGATCGCAGATAAATTTTCCGCAATCTCGGCTAAATTTTGAATTTGAGGATCCAGTTTACTGGAAAGCCCCGGGTGGACATCACCAAATCTTCCCAGCTTACATGCGCGGCTGTCCATCAGGTCTGCCCAGCTGATGGTCATTTCTCCGCGCACTAGAGAAGCAGAGTTTTCAGTTTCCTTCGGTATATCCAATAGGCGGCTTATCTCGGCGATTTGATCCAGCGCATGCCTGATTTTCTGTCGAGCCTGTTTCCGATTCTTTTCTGAAAGGATTAATTTTCGACTGTATAATACGCCGTCTTCCTCGTAGCCATCCAACCATTTCAGTGCGTGGCGCAGGCTCTCTTCAAAAGAGCGTAGTCTGATCCGAAGCGAATTCCACTGATAATGATTGAGTAAGTCTTTCAAGATAAACCTCGTTTGACTACAACTGTAAATTACATGTCAATTTGAGTTTCCTGTAGATTCCAATGATGACTTATTTTTGATTCTCGGTCATACCTGTTTGCGGATGAAATAGAAAATAGGTATGGATGCAAGTTGGGCTATCACGGAAAAGGCAACCAGCCACGGAATCGAAACATCATATAAAACGCCGATCAAGACACTGCCGAGAAACCAGGAAATCCCATAGACCGTGTTGAAGAGTCCATACGCCAGTCCGCGCTGTTCGGGCGAGATCATTCCCGCAATCGCGGCGCGCATGATGGATTCCTGCGTGCCCATGCCGATGCCCCATAAAGCCATGCCCAGTAGCGCAAGTGAGAAGTTGCCGAAGAAAACCAAGGGCGCGAAGAATGCCGATAGCACGGCAACCAGCATCATGGTCGAAAGACCGAGGCGGTCGAATAAGCGTCCAAAGACGAGGGCGGCAATCGCATCCACGCCCATCGCAACGGCATATAAAATCGGGATCATGATCGGGTCGGCGACCGATGCTTTTTGGAAGTGATAGGCAATCAGGGGAAAATCGGCAAAGCCCGCCGCGATCAACGCCGTGGCGAGAACGTATAACCAGAATGTTTTTGAAAAACCTTGCACTTGTAATCGCGTCTGGCTAAATTCCAAATCCTGCGGACGGGGATACATAAATCGCGCGGTGGCAAGGATTCCCAGCGCGAGCAGGGTCGGGATGAGCAATATACCATACGCAGTCTTGTAACCGTCCCGGAAAAATAGAACGGATGCCATAACCAGCGGGCCGAGAATCGCGCCAAGTTGATCCAGCGCCTCATGCAGACCAAAGCCCCAGCCGCGCCCCATGTGTTGGGTGGCATAGGACAGCATTGCGTCGCGCGGCGGAACGCGGATGCCCTTGCCGATGCGCTCAATCACCATGAGAAGTGCGGCAAGTTGCCAATTGCCTGCCAACGCCAACAAGGGCACCGCGATCAAGTTAATCGCGTATCCGAAAAATGTGATCGTCCAGTAGCTTTTTGTTTTATCGCTTAAGTAACCTGAGACGAGGCGAATGGAGAAACCGATCAATTCTCCCAATCCCGAAACAACGCCGACGACCGTTCCGCTGGCTCCGAGAATCGCCAGATAAGGACCATTGATACTGCGCGCGCCCTCGTAGGTCATATCGGCGAACAGGCTGACGATGCCGATCAGAACAACGAAACGTAATGCGGTTCGGGCTGAAATGACATGCTCGGTTGTATTGGTTTCCATGATGATTGATTTCCTGTTTATTGGCTGGCGGCAACAAAAAAGCTTCTACCAGCAGGATTGTGGTAGAAGCTATCAGTCGAAAAATCGACAAAGGTTTTTTCCTCAACGCTGACGAGCCTCATCGTCAACGCACCTGTGAACATTTAGTTTGTTGGTGAAATTATACCACCCTCGTTCGCATCGCATTTTCAAAGAATAAGCTAGGAAGACTTCAGCAGCTCAATCAAAAAATCCCATACTCGTTTACAGAGGGAATATATAGCATCTCGTTGGGCGAGTGTGCATTCTTTATCGTTGGGCCGAGCGAGATCATATCCGTTTCTCCACAACGTTCGCCGATAATTCCGCATTCCAGACCTACATGGATGATCTTGACTTCGGGCTTTTGACTGAAAAGTTTCTCGTATGCTTCTACTGACTTCCTTAATAGGTCGGAATCCATGTTCGGCTTCCAGCCAGGGTATCCGTCTATATGGTTTGCCCGTGCTCCCGCCAGTTCGGCAACAGCTTCTATGCGGCAGCTTAATTCGTCGAGGCGCGACATCACTGAACTGCGCTGGCTGGATGTTATCTGCAAAATGTCATTTGCCATTTCAATTTCTGCCAGATTGTTGGATGTCTCCACAAACCCTTCAATACTATCCGACATATGAGCGACACCGTGAGGGAGAACCATAAGCAGTCGAACAATTTTTTCTGTCTCTGCAGTGCTGATCACTTCGTGGTTATCGCCGTCGTTGTGCGACGTGAGCCCGATTCGCAAATCAGGATCGGATTGAGAACACGATGATAATTTTGAAAATGCTTTTCGCCACTCAAGCCCATCACTCGCAATGCTGCTGTGACGGTTCGTTCAGCAGGAGAGAGGATTGCGCCAATCAGCAATATCCTGGCATGTTCCCAAATGTGTTTCGAGAACAGCCTCGCAAAGGCTTCAAGTATCGTGATATATTCTGCGTGCAGGGCTGGCATGGCCTACCTCTTGGTCGAGTGTTTGCCTAAGCTAACACCCTGCTTTTTATTAATGTTCAAATGGATAAAGTCCAGCTTAAGCCTTGCAATCATCTTTATCAATCGCAGTGAATAATTAAAATCAATGGGTATAACAATATTGGCGGTTTGTTCTTTTTGTGTTGATCTTGTTTGAAAATAAAAGTGGAATAACATAGCAATTGGTTCTGCAAAGCTCACTGAAAATTTATAACCGCAAAAGGCATCATCGCACCAAAATATAGGTTGTTGCTGAAACACTAAACCTCGAAATTCGGCCCATCTCTTTTATCCTATCGCCCCATCACCTCATCATCAATTTCGGCAGATATTGAAAGCCCTCCGCCAATACACGGGCCGAATCTCCTCTCTCTTGAAACCTACAGTTGGAAGCAGTTATCACAGTTTTGCCAGCTCCATATGCCGGCAAATACCCATTAAATACATATAAAAATAGTACAAAACTTGTAAATTGTTAATATTTGTACTATAATATTAGTATGAAACCCCAATCAGAAAGGATTTATATATGACAGACGCGCGTCCTCCCCAAAAAACAACTCGCCCTCGGATAAGAGATATAGATATGGAACGGAACAGTCCATTTAGGATTGAATTGAATAAGGAGGAAATAAGTGTTGGTCAACGCCTGAGGGAAATTCGCGCTCTACGAGGTCTGTCCATGCGCTCACTGGCAGAGATGAGCAAGTTGAATATCAATACTCTGAGTCTGATTGAGAATGAACATACATCACCGAGTGTAAGCACTTTACAACAACTAGCGCAAAGCCTGCAAGTTCCCATCACTGATTTCTTCGAAGCTGACCATGGGAGTAAGGAACTGGTTCACCAGAAGCAGGGCCAACGCCTTCGCGTATCATTTGAGCACAGCGCAATGGAAAATCTTGCAGCTGGAATGCCACACTTTGGTGCCGAACCACTGATCGTAACCTTGAATTCCGGCGCTGATAGCGGGAAAAATCCTATCGTTCATACTGGTCGAGAATTTGTCTACTGCATTGAGGGCCATGTCACCTATACGGTAAACAGTCAAAAGTATTTATTGGATCCGGGTGATAGCCTGGTCTTCGAAGCATACCTGCCACATCAGTGGAAAAATGCTGATGCTGCGCCATCTCATGTATTGTTGGTGCTCTGCCCTATGGATGTCCGTGACAGCCCAAGGGAGCGCCATTTCTCAAAGTAGGCTTGTATAAAACACCTTGAAAGGAGGTGTGGTATGTCTACGAAAGTTTTGTTCCAATGGTTCTTCCTTACCTCGCTGACCGGGATTATTGTACTGTTAGTGATTGGGACAGCACCTGTTCATGCGCAATGTGAAAACCCACCACAATCATCATGTTTCACCTGCCACGCACAGGAGGATCCTGTAAATGAGAAAGGCGAATGGCACATCATTCATGCCAGCAAAGATATCTGCATAAATTGCCACGGCGGCAATGGGACCGCAATAGACAAAGATTTGGCTCACGAAGGATTAATGGCACATCCCCTGGAAGATATTTACACAGACTGCCATAGCTGCCACCCCGACTATGATGCGCGGGCAGCGAGATTTGCCCCGACCCTGGGTGTCACGCCCGGCAGTTGCGCAACGCCCACGCCCATTCCTGTTAGCAATATCCCCGGCGAGCCGCCGTCTGGCAGTATCAATATGCCAACTGACCTGATTGGCATAACTCCATCTCTGCAACCCTTTTTGATAATCGGTGCCTGGTTGTCGATCCTAACTCTCTTTTTGTTTGGACTGGGTTGGCTGGAACGACATCATGTAAAAAGCTAAATTGCAGACAATTTTGGAGGAGAACGCATATCAGATTTTCCTGGAAGAAGGAGATGAGCCATGAAAGGAAGCAGACTATCTTTACTATGCCTATCCATGACACTGGTGTGTACAATCCTTGCGTTCATATGGTCTGTTGTTGCTTCCAACAGACAAATGGGAGTAACTATGAATTGGCTCCTACTTATGGATTTCTTAACACCAACCCTGATTCTTGGATCGGCACTGACAATCTATTTTGTTCACAAGGCGCACACTGCCTAATCATCCAGTTCAAACGGAGAAACCTATGAAGATCGCAGCAATCACAGACGACGGAAAGACTATCAGCCAGCATTTCGGACGGGCGCCATATTATCTAGTTGCAATTGTGGAAAACGGTCAGATTGTGAGCCACGAAATGCGCGACAAGATGAGCCATACCCATTTCGCAAATCAACCACACGAAGAGGAGAGACCTGGCCAACCGCATGGGATGGATGCCGCTTCTCACAATAAGCATATGGAAATGGTAGAAGCCATTGCCGACTGCGAAGCACTGCTATGCCGCGGCATGGGCATGGGCGCGTACGAAAGCATGAAAGCGCGCAGTATCCGCCCAGTGGTCACCGACATCGCCGATATTGACGAAGCCGTCCTGGCTTATGCAAACGGGCAGATCGTTGACCACGTTGAAAATCTGCATTAACCAGAAAGGAACATAAGATGTCCACCAGATTATTTCGCAACCGTTTTGGTCAGGGACAAGGCAAAGGCTATGGACGCGGCGGCGGGCAAGGACAGGGTCGCGGCAGGCGCGGTGGGAATAAGCCTGGCTCGGGTCCCATTGGAAACTGCATCTGCCCTAAGTGCGGGCACAAGGTTCCACATGAGGCGGGCAATCCCTGCAAGGATATAGCCTGTCCGAAATGCAGAACGAAGATGATCCGTGAGTAAACGGCGACACAGATGGACAACTCATCCGTTGAGCGATGGGGGTGGGCCTCGATTGGCATCAACATTCTTTTGGGCCTGCTAAATCTAATTATCTCCATTGCCTCAGGCAGTCTGGCAGTGGCCGCCGAGATGGTACATAACCTCGTAGATCTGGCGGCATCGGTGGCAGTGCTGATTGGGCTAAAAATCTCCCGACGCCAAAGCAAGGCCTTCCCCTATGGTTTGTACAAGGTCGAGAATATGGTAGCCGTTGGGGTGTCCGGGCTTATCTTTTTTACTGCATACGAGATCGTACATGAAGCCCTGTTTGCAATTCCTCGCGCGACCACTGTCAGTTTATGGATGTTAGCAGGGGTGATGCTTTCGGCGGCCATTCCCTTGACTTTCAGCTATTTTGAATTGCGCGCCGGTAAAAAGGTAAATTCTCCAAGCCTGATAGCTGATGCACAGGAGTACCGCGCCCATGTCTTTTCATCTGGGGTTGTTTTCACGGCTTTACTGGGACAGTTTTTCGGTCTGCGCCTAGACCGTTGGGCGGCGCTGTTCGTGGCCGTCTTTATTGTGAAAACCGGCTGGGAATTATTACGGGATGGGATGCGCGTGTTGCTGGATGTATCCCTCGATGCGCTAACCCTTTCTGAGGTCCGGGAGATTATCCAGAATGGTCCGGCAGTGGTCCAGGTTAAGACATTAATCGGACGTAATTATGGTCGCTATCGTTTCCTGGAAGCTGAGGTGGGTCTGCGCGGGAATGATCTGCAAAAGGCTCATGCGATCAGTCAACGCCTGCAACAGACCATCAAGGATATGGTCCCTCACGTGGAGCGTGTATTGATCCATTATGAACCCATCATTCCCACGCATCTGCGGTACGCTTTCCCCCTTGCTGCACCGGATGGCAAATTGAGCAAACACTTTGGCAAAGCGCCCTACATGGCATTGATCACCCTGCAATTGGCTGATGGAGCCGTTGAAAAACGCGAAGTGATAATCAATCCTCACCGCCAGGAAGAGAAGGCAAAAGGCATTAAAGTGGCCGAATGGTTAGTCTCCCAAAAAGTGGACCGTGTTTTTATCAAAGAAAGTCTGCAAGGCAAAGGACCAGAGTACGTCTTTGCCAATGCCGGAGTAGCGATGGAAAGTAGTGAGTCTGACACGTTAGACATGGCGTTGGATAAAGAATTAGCGGAGCGCCACCGGCAAATTACCGAGGGAAGATGAAGTACGTTTTCGGTCCCGTCCCATCCCGCCGCCTGGGTCAATCGCTGGGCATTGACACAATCCCACTCAAGACCTGCAACTGGAATTGCGTCTATTGCCAGTTGGGACGCACCATGCCGCTGACGAATGAGCGGCGCGAATATGTTCCAGCGGAGGATATTCTGCTCGAAGCGGAGTCAGCCTTGAAGTCCCGCACGAACGGTGAGATTGATTGGGTGACTTTTGTTGGTTCGGGAGAGCCGACTTTGCACAGTCGGCTCGGTGAGTTAATCCACCACATCAAAAATATTGCCGAGATTCCAGTGGCAGTTATCACAAACGGATCGCTGTTGTATAAGCCCGAAGTCCGCGAGGAACTTTCTGTCGTGGATGCGATCCTGCCTACGCTTGATGCTGGCACGGCTGAACTTTATCGCAAGATCAACCGCCCTCACCCGGATATTACGTTTGAGCGGCTTGTGGATGGATTGGTTGCTTTTCGTAAAGAGTATCGGGGAAAGTTATGGGTGGAGGTGATGTTAGTGCGCGGATTGAATGACTCACCTCAGGCGCTTGAAGATATTGCGAAAGTTCTGCAGAGGGTCGAGCCAGATGCGGTACACATCAACCTGCCGACGCGTCCGCCAGCCGAGACCTGGGTACAGCCGACGGATGAAGAAGGCTTGATGCGGGCTATGACCATTCTGGGAAATATTGCTGAGGTGGTGCATCCGGCAGAAGGAAGTTTTGATCTGAGCGGATACGAGAATGTGGTGGATGCAATTATTGGCATCGTTACCCGCCACCCAATGCGACAGGACGAACTCGAACGGACGTTGAGCCGCTGGTCGTCAGGGCAGGTAAGTGAGGCGCTGGCAGATTTGGAAGCCAGCGGCAGGGCACAGATCGTGGAACGCTATGGCACACGTTTCTGGAGTGCAGCGCCTGCACACTATCCAGATAAAGGTCAAAGCCAGCGGACAAATCCAGACCGCAAAAAGGAGATTACCCATGTCCACGAATAAGAATAACAATCAGAAAATCCTGGATGATGTTCATCCTTTTCTGGAGAAGATGCTGATCGAAACATATCTGAAAGGCAAAGGGTATACACTGGAAGAACTGAAGAGCCTGCCGGAAGAAGAAGCCAAACAACTCATGAAAGAGGCATCTACCTATGCCTCTGGCAAACTCGCTGAAGTAGAAGTAAAAGCGCACTTTATGCGGGAACTCCATGACGCTTACATCGGCGAATGATGAAATCAGACCCAGAAATAGGAGGCTCCTGTGAGCCGCGAGACAATCTTTGAAATCCAGGCGGAATTGTGCCGGGCCATGGGAAATCCCCTGCGGATGGAGATCATGCACCTATTGCGCGCCGGGCCGATGAATGTAAATGACATCGCCTCCGCCACCCACACACATCAGGCCACCATTTCCAGAAACCTGGCAACTCTCCGAAACGCCGGAATCGTTGTGGCTCACCGGGAGGGGAGCAATACTCTATGCCAAGTCGCCAATCCCAAAATCATGAGCGTGTGCGATATGATGCGCGAGGTATTGAGCGAGCAAATCGGGGAACATTCCAAACTTATGGACGAAGCCAACCAATGAATATCATCGATGCTCTTATCGCGAGCCTGCCTGATGACGCGCCGGTACACGCGGTTCTTGTCGGCGCACATTGGACGGTTGTTTGCAGTCACCATTGCGGCATGGCGGCCACATTGATGTCCAGCCACCCGCACGGACATGTTCAGGTCCGCGATGTTGGCCGCCTGCACCAAAAGAGCGCGCATGAGTTGGCAGAATTGGCCCGCTCTGACGAACTGATGGAGGCCAGTATTGGTATGGCCGCGATCAATTCGCTGTTGGATGTGGATGAATCAACTGCCAGAGAGATGAACGCATCCGAAGTGCTGGCCAGCCGAGGGCGGGGAAAGAATGTCGCGCTCGTCGGTCATTTTCCATTTATCCAACAATTGCGTCCCGTTGTCGGGCAGTTATGGGTTATCGAGCAACAGCCTATGGAAGACGAATACCCTCTAGAGGCCGCCGCGGATTTGATCCCGCAAGCCGATATTGTTGCCATCACCGGCAGCGCTTTGATCAACCACACATTGGATGCATTGTTATCCCTTTGTCCTCCGCAAGCGGTGGTCATGCTTTTGGGCCCGAGCACACCGCTTTCGCCTGTCCTTTTTGATCACGGCGTAACCATCATTTCTGGAACGCGCGTGGTGGATGAAGCCGCGGTTTTGCGCACGGTTGGACAGGGCGCAGCCTTCCGCCAGGTGCAGGGAGTAAAGTTGCTAACTTTCACGCATGAAAGCAAGAACATCCCGTAGGTTTGAGAGATGGTCAAATTCGCTCAATTTAACCTACGGGACGATTGTTCCAACTAGAATGAAATTCACTACCGTACATTTTAGAAGCGGGACGCAGATGAACGCAGGAAA
This sequence comes from Chloroflexota bacterium, assembly GCA_021796315.1. Next base: position 9,558 of record JAJYOH010000036.1, on the reverse strand, counting down.
CGCAGATTTTTTCTTTTTTATCAGCGAAATCAGCGTTTTCAGTGTCCAAAAAGATTTTGTATGGTAGAGAAAATGAAAAGGAAAAAATAGCGTAATGGAATTCATCATGCATCCCATTGGCATCATCCATTCACCGTTCACCGAAAAAGAGCAAATGCCCATCCAGGCTTCGCGCTCACAAACCATCGGCCTGGTGGAGGTTTATCCTGAATTTGCAGATGGCTTGAAGGATATTGAAGAACTATCCCACATCCATCTTTTTTATGTCTTCCATAAATCGTCCGGGTATACGCTTCAGGTCAAGCCGTTTTTGGATGATCGCGAACACGGAATATTTGCAACTCGCTATCCCTATCGTCCCAACTCACTTGGAATATCCACCGTCCGGCTTTTATCCCGTCAAGACAACACGCTCACCATTGAAGGCGTGGATGTGCTTGATGATACTCCACTGCTCGACATCAAACCCTATGTACCGGATTTCGACTTGCGAACAGACGTGCGCGCTGGCTGGTACGAAACACGGAGTAAAAAGTGAAACGATATCACATCATAATCATCCTTCTCCTTGTCAGTTTACTCATCGTTCCAACAAATGCGCACGCGCAGGCAAACCTGCCCGTTGTGCTTTTCTATTCGCCAACCTGTCCGCATTGCAAAATTCAATGTGGAACGAGGCGGCGTGCCCTTCCTGGTAATTGATGACCTGTATTTGGTTGGATCATCGGACATTCCAGAAAAATTTCCTGGTCTGGTCGAATCCTATCTTGCGCAGGGCGGCGCGGATTGGCCTGATATTCCCGGACTGCGCGAGGCAATTTCAGAAGCGAATGCCTCAACTGCCACCGTTCCCGCACAATCGACAACGCTTCAAACGACGCCTGTGCCTGTCACCGTTACCCCGGCAGTTATCTCCCCGATAGCGACTCCAGGGCTCATCCCACCCGACCATCACAATACTGATTGGACAGGCAATTTCTCCCGCGACCCGACCGGCAACACACTGGCTGTTCTCGTTCTCGCGGGTATGCTCGCATCTGTTGCATGGGCTATGACCCTTTTCAAAAAGACAAATGGTATTTCCTTAAAAGGTGATTGGGCCGGGATCATCCCCGTTTTATGTGCGATTGGTCTTGGTGTGGCCGGTTATCTGTCATATGTGGAAACCGCTCAAGTCACCGCAGTCTGCGGCCCGGTGGGAGATTGCAATATCGTACAGCAAAGCGAGTATGCGCGTCTGTTTGGCAGCCTTCCCATTGGCGTGCTGGGCCTGATTGGATATGTGGTTATCGTCATCGCCTGGCTGATCGCGCGACACGCCTATGGCCGTCTGACCGATTTCGCGGCCATATCATTATTCTTCATGACTATCTTTGGCACGCTCTTCTCGATTTATCTCACTTACCTCGAACCCTTCGTTATCGGCGCGACCTGTGCCTGGTGCTTGACTTCATCGGTGCTGATGACGGTGTTAATGTTGTTGTCGGTGGGACCGGCAAAACTGGCATTTTCCAAAAACCCGTTTGCCACTTTCCTTTGTCGAAAGCACACTCGGATTGGAGTACACGATGATTGATCTTCAAAAGATCGAGACTTTCCTATGCGCGGCCGAAAAATTGAATATCTCCGAAGCTGCCAAATGACTTCATCCCAGTCAGCCTACAGTGAGTCACCAGATCAAAATGCTGGAACAGGAATTGGGCGCCACTCTTTTCATCAGGAGTAGTACCGGCCTGCAGTTGACGGAGGCCGGTCAACTGCTTTTACCTTGGGCGCGACAACTGTTGCATGACACCGCCAATCTTCAAGCCATTATGTCTTCATTACATCAGGTAGCGGGCGAACTTCGGATTGCTTGCAGCACGACTGCTGGGAAATACATTCTGCCACAACTGGCGGCCCGCTTTCGATTACGCTACCCAGGGATACAGGTACGCATCCCTGCCTGCGCTCCAGAAAAAATTACCCTTGATCTTTTGGATGGTGATGCCCATTTGGGTGTTCTGAGCCGGGAAGTGGGCGATCCAAATTTGGAAATTCAGGAATTCTTCCGCGATACGATTACATTGATCGTACCAGCCAATCATCGCTGGTCCCTGCGCTCCTCAATTGAGCCGTCCGAACTTCTTGAAGAGCCGGTGATTATGCGCGAACCAACTTCAGGAACGCGGCAAGTGGTTCTTGAAGAATTGGCCAAACATGATATCAGTCTGGAAGATTTGAATATTTTTATAGAGTTGGGCAATGCAGAGGCGATCGTTCGCACCGTTGCTGATGGGTATGGCGTGGCTTTCGCCTCCGAAATAGCCGCTGCCTACCCGTTGGAACGCGGCAATCTTGTAGCCATTCCCATAGAAGGTCTTGCTTTGCAGCGAACCATTTACATGGCTAGAAAACGAGTTGGCGATTCTTATCGTCCCCGGGATACCTTCTGGAGTTTTGTTCATGCCCCGGAGAACGAGGATCTGTTGCGATTGCCGAAGCAGGGGACGTAGAAACGCTGCTTGACATAATAATCGAAGCAGGCCGGACAGGGGCAGGGATATACACAATCGGACAAATTTTTCCTGCGCAATAAGGCATGAACGAGTGATTTTAAGGGGTTTTCTCGAGTCCAGTGCCCAAATTACATCCGAATCCATTTATGGAAGAACTACTTGGAAGTAAGTCTACATAAGGTAAATCATAAGCGAGCTGGATAATCGGTTTATTGGGGAATACACGATCATCATATGGCCAAAAGCAATGCACTTTTAAGGGTGTAGTGGGAGGTAGTGCAGCATATGCCCAAGTTAATATTTTCCCAACAATGTTCTTAAGATTTCCGATGCAATAAAAGCCATCAAAATAAAATCACGACCCTCTTTTTAGTGGTCTAAGATTGAATCTATTGCATTGACAACTCCATTTTGGTCATTTCTGGGCGCAATGTAATTAGCAAACTGTTGAACGTGTTCTGGCGCATTCCTCATGGCGAAAGATAAACCAGATATCATGAACATACTGATATCGTTCTCGGAATCGCCTACGGTGGCAATTTCATGTGTATGAATATCAAGGACTTGGGCTAAGTGAGTTAAGGCTGAGCCTTTATTGGTCCCGGATGGATTGATATCAAGAATATGTTCGAAAGGAAAGACCATGTTCAATTCTGGATTTTGAAATGCAAGTTGTTCTCGTAGCTTAATTAAGATTCTGCGTTCTTGGACTAATGAGACTTTTATAGGAGATGGATCCACCAAAGATTCAACCCGATAGTTTGGAGTCGAATTACTCAAATGCGAATACATGCCTGTGTAAACTTGATTGCCGAACCTCCAACTTTGCTCAGGCTGGTCGACGAAAATACCGGTCTGGTATTTTCGTCCAAGGTTCAGAATATTGGTTATTTGCTTAGATGTAAAACTGTTTTGGGCGATGATTTGTCCATCAATCCATACCAGCGCACCGCCCGATGTGATCACAAACCGACTGGCTTCAAGTTCTTGAAGAAAAGGTTCTGCTGATCGTCTATCCCGCCCAGTTGCAATAACGACCAGCAATCCGGCATCCTGGGCGCGCTGGACAGAAGCTCGTACTTCTTCTGTCAACTCAAATTTTTCATTTAGTAATGTGCCATCCAAATCCAAGGCAACCAGGCGGATAGGATTGGTTTCATTCATATTTGGGTCTGACTCCTAAAAGATGCTTTGTTGAACTTTGAATGCTTGGCATATAGCACGAATCTCATCTGGAGCAAGGCCTGTCGCGATTTCGCAGGTAGTCAGGTTAAGATATTCGTAACGTGCGCCGGTTTCCGCGTATTCCGTACGATCAGCTGCGTGTTTAAGAGAGCTATCAGAGCGAGCCATGACTCCATGCTTGGCCCAGACAACAATGTGATGTTGGCGAAGCAAATCCACATTAACTGAAACCAATCTTGAAGATGCGGGCAATTCAAAGGGGGCAAAACCAACCCCCTCAGGAAGATTCACAATCATCTCCGGTTGCCATCGTAAGATATGTCTGTTGAGATAACTCGTATTCTGATAGCGGGGAATATGGCTAAGATATGTTAAATAGGGGGGGTGAGTATGGATGATGGCGTGAAAGTTGGTGTTGCGCGAGACCATTCGATCATAATGCACGGCTAGATGTGAGTTAAATTCGCTGGTTACATGATGGAATTTTCGCTCCGGTGCTGTATAAAGTTTGGCGGTCTTGCCCCCCTCATTAACAACCAGGCAGGCTAGATTGGCAGATGGATTGTCGATGATTTCGCGCAAACGTCCGCCCGATCCAGTGACCACAAAAGTAGCTCCTTTTAGTTCAGGAACTATTTGTGGCAGTTCGATTGTTTCGCAAACAGAAAAAATCTTATCCGGCCGCACATCCCAACGCAAACAAACAGAAATGTTGCCTGCAGTTCCCTCGCTGGCGCCAATTTCAGAGAGATGCTTGCCGGCATCGCCGACCATGATTAACAGCTCATCTAGGGTTGGATAAGGTTTATTTATCATGCAGATTGCCCTTAATATATATTGACTTCCTCATTTTCTTCCCCGCAACAATCATCTGTGGATGATTATGTAAATAGATATGCAGTGCAGATTTTGCAAACCAACATCATTGCGGACTGAAATCTATTAGCAGGGGAGGAAATCCAATTAGAATTGTTGGACGGACTGCCTGACAAGAGTTCGCACCGTCTCAGCCGAATCGTAAGTTAGTGCGTCCGTTACTAAACCTTCGGCTTGATTCAGTGTCAAGCGGCGTATCATGCTTTTGGCGCGCGGGATTAAGGTTGGCGACATACTGAGCTCGTCGATTCCAAGCCCAACTAAAAGTGGAAGAGCCTCTGCATCACCAGCCATTTCGCCACATACGCCCACCCAAATGCCAGCTGCATGTGCAGCCCGAGCAGTCCGTTCAATAAGATGTAGAACAGCTGGATGGCAATGGTCATTCAAGTGCGCTACCTTCGGGTTTGTACGGTCCGCTGCTAGTGTATATTGGGTCAGATCATTGGTCCCGATGCTGAAGAAATCCACTTCACGTGCAAATTGATATGCCAGGATTGCTGCTGAGGGGATTTCAACCATGATGCCCACCTGCAAGTGTTCAGTAATGGATAAGCCACGCGCCAGAATTTCTTGTTTTGCTTCTGCAAGCAAAGTTTTTGCCTGTCTTATTTCGTTCAATGTGGCGATCATTGGGAACATGATTCGCAAATCATGTCCAGCACTGGCCCGTAATAAAGCACGTAATTGTTGCTTGAATAACTCAGGTTGTGACAAACACAGGCGTATGGCACGCCAACCAAGAAACGGGTTTGCTTCCTGCCCTTGAGCAAGATAGGATAGTTCTTTATCTCCGCCCGCATCAATTGTACGCGCCACCACTGGTCGATTGCCCATTACGTTTAATACTTCCTGATATGACTTAAATTGTTCCTCTTCACTCGGGCTGGATGTGCGCTCCAGGAACAGAAATTCGGTTCGGAAAAGACCGACGCCTTCTGCACCATAATGCAGAGCATTTTGTGCATCTTCCAAACCACCGATATTAGCTACCACTTCAAAATGTTTTCCATCAATGGTTACAGCAGGGGCTTGTGCCGTTGCGAGCTCAGTTTGAAATTTAGCCGAGGCTTGATTAGACTGGGTCTGAAAAGCGGACTTGGTCTTCTCATCCGGTGAAGTAATTACCTGTCCATTATTTCCATTGACAAGAATGGTAGTACCTGCTTCTATGCCCAGAATCTTAGGTCCCAAGCTGACAACAGCCGGTATTCCAAGGGCTTTGGCAAGTATGGCAGTATGAGAAGTTGGCCCGCCATCAGCAGTGCAAAATCCCAGTACAGTGTTTCTATTTATATTTACCGTCTCAGAAGGGGAGAGGTCGCGAGCGATGATTACCGAAGGGATATCTATAACGGTGGTCGCGATTGGTTCTTTAAGCAAGATGCGTAAGATGCGGTCGCCTACATCGCGCAAGTCTGCTGCTCGCAGGCGGAAAGTCTGGTCGGCTAATCCCTCCAATTGAAAGGCAAACGCTTCTATAGAATCCGACCATGCCGCTTCAGCGTTCAAACCGCCAGATAATGCTTGCTTTACCCGGCGGTGAAGAGCTTTGTCTTCTACCAACATTGCATGTGCCGCAAAAACTGCGGCTTCTTCTGGATGGCCGTCAGACTCCAGTTTATTACTTAAATCCTGGATCTGAGAACAAGCGAGGCTAACTGCTTGCTGGAGGCGGACGCCTTCCTTCTCAGGATCCTGTTCATTAAGACGCGGGATGCTTAGTTGCTTCTTTTGCCAAAGGAAGGCCGGACCACTTACCAGGCCCGGTGCGCCTGATACTCCCTGCAATGTGATTGGTTGCGCGTTTTTTTGTGTTTGTTTCATAATTGACAACATCATTATCTTAGCTGCAAGGCGGATATGTCTAGATAACGCGGTCACTGCCGCCATCAATAGGGATCTGTGCCCCAGTCGTTTTTGAAAAGACTGGCCCTAACATTTCGGCTACCAATTCGCCGATATCATGGCTACTAAGTTCTACGCCCAACAGGTTATTAGTTTTGTATTGATCAACCGTTAATTTATATTTGGAAGCGCGACTCTTGATCACTTCATCTGTCCATATACCTGTATCAAAAACCGCATGCGGATGTAGTATGTTGACGCGGATATGGCTTGGACTCCATTCCAGGGCTGCAACTCGCCCAAGCTGGGTCAATGCTGATTTGGACGCAGAGTACGCTGCGGCACCTGGACCTGGAGCTGGTACATTCCGAGATGCATTGATCACTACCCGCCCGTAGCCTGGAGCGCATTTGAGGAGTGGATAAGACTCGCGTAATAAAGTGACATTCACGTCAAGATTGATTTCCATCACCCTCCGCCAATATTCCATAGTCATGGCGTCCAGATTGCAACTGGCTGGAAAAATGCCGGCATTTAGAACCAACATATCCAATCCGCCGAAAGCCCGCACACCTTTCTCGAAGCACTCGAGAGTGACTGCTTCATTAGTGAGATCACATTCCATCCCTAAATAGGCGGGTGTATCGAACAAATCAATAATTTCCGATTTAATATCCAGTGCAATAACTGCAGCTCCGCGTATCAGAAGGGATTCAACGCAAGCTTTCCCGATTCCTGCTGCTGCACCAGTAACAAGTGCGACCTCTCCCTTGAATACATCGTTTGGCATTATGCCTATCTCAGCAAAGGAGAGATGTTTAATTGGTAACAGCTCAAGCGGACCTAAGCGAGAGGCGGCTGACTGTATCTCAAAAGCCGACTTTGTCAGTTTAACTCGGTATTCAAGCTCTGACGCATTTTGCGCATGAATGATCGTTCCAATTTCTGGCTCAGGTTGTGGTAAGTCGGGGAGTTCGTAAGCTAGCACGTTAGCTTGCCTGACCGAGCAAGCTCCGATTTTGCCTGCGGTGTCAGCTGGTATGTTCTCAAGCTGGCAAACAAGCAATCGTTGCCCAACTGTCTTGGATAATTCCTGGCGATATTTTGCGATCTTTACTCTTATCGGTTGTGGCGTGACGATTCTTGCTTTGGGGGCCGATTGTATTTCGCCGATGGCTTTGAGAGCCTGTTGTGCGCGAACGGATGCCTGTTTAGCGAGCCGATCCAAATTATCTGCGAGTATTAATAAACCGCGAAAGCGTAAATAAAGTCCATTTATTGATTGAGTCTGTGTAGCCTTCATGAGATCGCTATAAAATTTCACACCACATTCGGCATAATCAAATGCTACCACCTCTGGGCCAAAAACTGCGTTGATTTTTTCACGCCAATTCACTATAGACCCCATTGCCATTATCGGCACACAAGTAATCAGCACTGCCGCCCGGTTGGCAATACAGGCATGCAAGAGTGAAGTCTCATTAGGAAGGGAACTTTCTGAATTAAGTCGACTCGCAGATAATTCACGCTCAAACTCTGCCTTGGAGGGGTTTTGCAGTTCTGCGAGGCTGCGTAATACCTCTAACCGTGCCAGAACGGGTGAGGCCTTTGACGTATCCTGAATCAATAACGATTCGACCGGATGTCCAAATAGGTCTTCCGACGTGGTCTTAAGAGATATGCTGCCACCAATGAAAGTCAGGATTAAACCATCAACTTCCATTTGCTGATAGATCTCTTTTAGTCTGATTACTTCATCGGACATTAGGTTACTTATGGGATTATTCAAGGAGAGATTCATGAGTGATTTTCCGGAAACATGGAGGAATAAAGATGACCTTTATTCCTCCATGTTTGAATATCGTTTATGCTTTCATTGAGCGGTACAACTCAAAAGCATCCTTTGGAGTGGTCTTCTCGTGGATGACCGCCTGCAGGGCCCGAGCCATGCCAGCCGGGTTTCCATCCTGCCAAATATTACGACCCAGGTTGACGCCCCGCGCCCCGCGTTGCATGCCATCGTAAACGAATTCGAGAACCTCGAGCTGAGAGTCGGTTTTCGGGCCTCCAGCGATCACCACCGGAACCGGGCAGCCATCCACGATCTTCTCAAAGTCCTTTGTATAGTATGTCTTGACCACGCTAGCGCCTGCCTCTGCACATACACGGCAGGCCATGGCGAGAAAGCGTGTCTCCTGTTTGTCGGCAAGTTCGCGGCCAACCGCTGTAACAGCCATCACGGGAATACCGTACGGAGCACAGGCGTTGACCAGATTATACAAGCCCATCAATGTCTGGTGCTCGTACTTGCTGCCTACATATGCCGAGTAGCCGACCGCGCTAGCGTTCAGACGCAGGATCTCATCGATCGAAACAGTCACATCTTCATTAGCTAGATCCTCTCCAACCATGCTGTTCCCGCCCGAGACACGTAAGATGATGCTGGCTTTAATGGCAGGATCGATTGCAGCTCGCAGCGTGCCGCGTGGCACGAAGATGGCATCCACATAGGACGCCAGAGGAGCCAGGGTCTCGCCCGGCTTTTCCAACCCGTGAGTAGGACCCTGAAAATAGCCGTGATCCATTGCTAGGTAAAAGCAGTTTCCATCGGCCTTGAATAATTTTGACATACGGTTGGCCATACCCCAATCCATACTTGCCTCCTTTTTCATAATTGAAAGTTAATTTACAGTTTTCCTGCCGCTAACGGACTGCGGTTTTGAAGGATCCACTTAAGGCTGCCGAACAACTAGGTAGCCATGATTGATTAACCAAGCGTGGAGCTCATGGGTGGTATGTAAGCAATCGGTCTTGCAGATTCCACGAATCAATTCATATTTCTCAGACCCTTCGTTTTCCTGATCAAGCAAAGTTTGGATGGTGCAGCGGATATCGTGACAGAATTCCCGCTTCGGATAGTCGATGTATCCCGTGATGGTTGACATTTAGCCTCTTTCTATAATTAAGCTCTGCTTGACTCAGCGCACATTCAGAACTGGGTAAAAAAGATGCCGGGGTAATAACCGGGATGGCTGCAATTGTTAGATGCTCGAAAAAGCTTGCAATTAATTTCAATATGTGCAATAATTTGCAAACTTATTCTAGCACAGGAAAAACTCAATTGTCAATGGGTATTTCCAAAAAGCAGGAA
>JAJYOH010000447.1 GCA_021796315.1 Chloroflexota bacterium | reverse complement strand
GGGGTGGAGGCGAATCACCAACTGGACCTCGGGGCGGGTCGCAAAAAACTGGACGGTTTTTGTGATCCAATCGGCCATGCTGTGCGCGAAGACGTTTCGTCCCAGAGTCAAACTATCGCCTAAAACATTCGTCGCCAGCAACACGATGGGACGCTTTTTATCCAATCCCAATTCTTTGCGAAGCGCTTCGCCGCCTTTGGTTTCCACATCCTGCCACTTGCGGACGGATTTGCCAAAGGATTTTCCGCCCATGCGCGCCGATTCAAGTTCTTCGATCAAAGCACGTTCGGGGTTTGTCAATTTATTTCCGCCGCGCGCTTTCCATAAAGCGTCTGTATTCTGGTGCATGACTTCATCATCTTGCGCGATCCAGACTTGCTCGCGCTGGTCGTTGAATTCATACGTGATCGTGCGGATATTCAGATGGCGCGCTACACGATAGACCGCGCCGAGTTCTGTGATCGTCCCGTTCGGGATCAAAATCGCGTCTGGCTTCTCGGATTGGATCAAGGCCAGTGCGGCGCGCGCGGCAAAGTCGTTACGTTTGAGTCTCATCTGATACAACGCAGAGTTCGTATTCACATCTTCGACTTGAAGCGTGTATTGCGCGTCGTAGTTGGAGACGAGGGAAATGCCAGCTTTGAGAGAAGCCGGTAAAACGGAGGCCGGTTTGATGCGCTGCCCTGAGCGTGTCGAAGGGTCGAGCAGGGAAGCGACGTTCACGAGTCCGGCGAGAGGTTTCAAAACACGCCGCGTGTATAAATCCTGCCGCCGCAGGTCAAATTTGTTGATGTCCTTGCGCCAATCGTGATACGGCAAATAAGCGACGGTGACTTCGTGTCCCATGCCGCGCAAAGCAAGTCCAACGATGGCAGCCTGCTCGACCCAGTAATGCAAAGTGGCGAAGAGCAGGAGTTTGCTTTTCGGTTTTGCGCTTTGAATAAAAGGCCGCGCTTCTTCAACAGCCTTCGGCAATGCGGCTTCGAGTTGGCTCAGGTTGTAGCGCGTGTTCGGACGATCCTTACGCATCGAATCGTAAAGGTCGGCAGTGAACGGAATTTGTGCGATGACTTGTTTGATTACATTTTTCATATCAGGTGGTCGAGTAGGCGGCGGGTTCGACGCCTGCACTTGCGCCAGGTGCAAGTGTACGCAAAGAACGTTACTCGACCGCCGCCGTACCGAGACCTATTCAACTTTTTCGATCTCCCAATTCAATCGCGGGCGAACAGGCCCCTGGCGCGCTTCAGGCCATTGTGTGCCGGGCGCGCCGGTGATGTCCACGTTGAACGAGAGCGCGTTGTCGTCCATAAAATAACGGCGCACGGCGAATGAACTGGCGTTGACACCCAGCGAATAACGGCCTTCGTTAAAAAAATCAGCGGGGATGATGCAGCGACTGAAATAATGTCCCGCCTGGCGCGCACCGAATTGTTCAAACTGTTTTGCATCGTCGGTGTCGAATGCAGTGAAGACATATTCCGCACGCATCGTGTTGAGATACATACCCACACGCAGACCGGTGACGGGAGCATCGAGTTGATATTCCCATTCGATGGTGACCGGTTCGGTCGAGCGGACGGTGTCCACTACTTTTCCGCTTCGATCTTTGACGCGCAGCGCGATCGGTTTGAACGGCGCGGCCATGGCTGGAATATCATCCGCACCCCAAAGGCGCTCACCTGTTTCGGCCAGCCCGGATGAAAGATAAAAGTCAACGGCTTCCTGCGTGGGCGCGCGTTTGATGAGCTGGCCTTTTTTCAAAACAATGGCTTCCTGAGTGAGGCGCAGAATAGCGGACATGTTATGACTCACAAATAAAACCGTGCGCCCCTGCTGGGCGACATCGCCCATTTTGCCAAGACACTTGCGCTGAAATTCAGCATCGCCCACCGCCAGGACTTCGTCCACAACGAGGATCTCAGGCTCAAGATGTGCAGCAACCGCGAAGGCCAGCCGCAAATACATGCCTGATGAATAACGCTTTACCGGTGTATCGATAAATTGTCCAACTTCAGAGAAGTCAACGATCTCGTCAAACTTCCGCTCGATCTCGGAACGTTTCATACCAAGCACAGCGCCGTTCAAAAAGATATTCTCACGACCAGTCAATTCAGGATGAAAGCCCGTACCAACTTCGAGCAAAGAGCCGACGCGTCCGCGCACAGAGACGGTACCAACAGTCGGTTCAGTGACGCGCGATAGAACTTTGAGCAGAGTGCTCTTACCCGCACCGTTCCGTCCGACAATGCCAAGAACCTGGCCTTCTTCAAGGTCAAAAGAAACATCGTTGAGCGCCCAGATAAAATTTTTCTCCGTAGGCAGTTGAGGATTACTTGAGCGGTGAGCCATGCTCTTCGCCCATCTCGCCGGCGCAGTGAAGGTATCCGTCAATACATCGCGCAACATTCCATACTGGAATTTCTGCTGCGCGGCACCGATGCGGTATCTTTTACTTAAGTGTTCAGCGCGAATCGCAATGGTCATTTTAGATCGTATCCGCGAAAGTTTTTTCCATACCGCGGAAATAGAACAGTCCGCTCACCAGCACCAGCAGGGAAATTCCAACCGAGACCCATAAGGCTGCATCGGGGCCGCTGCCTGATCCAAGCAAAGCCCAGCGGAATCCGTTCACCACTCCGGCCATCGGGTTGAGGGAATAAACCAGCCGCCATTTCGGTGAAATAACACTTGCAGAATAAGCAACGGGAGTTGCAAAGAGCCAGAACTGGGTCAGGAAGGGAAGCGCATAGTTCACGTCGCGGTATTGAACGTTAATCGCAGAAAGCCACAAGGCTACGCCCAAAGCGGCGACAATTGCCAACAGAAGGAATAACGGCAAAGCCCACAACACATTCCAGGCAGGCGTGACTTTGTAATAGAACATCAAGAGAATCAGGATCACGAACGAGATGGCAAAGTCCACCAGACCTGACAACACAGATGCAACCGGCAGAACCAGACGCGGAAAATAAATCTTGGTCACCATGTTGCTGTTCGATGTCAGCGAACGGCTGGCATTGTTGAGCGCAGCCACAAATAATCCCCACGGCAGAAGCGCGGTGTAGGAAAAGATCGGATATGGGACGCCGTCGCTCGACACTTTTGCAACACCGTTGAAGATGAAATTAAAAACCAACATGGTCATGACAGGTTGGATAATCGCCCAAGCCGCGCCGAGCATGGTTTGCTTATAACGGACTTTGATATCGCGCCAGATCATAAAGAAGACCAGTTCGCGATACGTCCACAGGTCGCGCAAGTGAAGCGTCGCAAGACCCTTAGACGGTTTGATATAGACAGTGGTCGGTTCGTGTGAGACGGTTTGAATTGCCATTTGAACTATTTCTTCTGATTGGTTTTGTACCATTCAATCGTGCGACGCATGCCTTCTTCGAACGGGACTTGCGCGCTCCAACCGAATAATTCTTTTGCGCGCGACACATCCAGACCTCGGCGCGGCTGGCCGTTTGGTTTATCGGTCTGCCACGTGAGCTTTCCCTGGAAGCCCGTCATCTTGACGATCATCTCCGCCAAATCCTTGATCGAGATCTCATAGCCTGAACCGAGATTGACCGGCCGGTCGCCGTTATATTTTTCCGCCGCGCTGACAATTCCATCCGCAGCATCTTCGACGAATAAAAATTCGCGTGTCGGCGAACCATCGCCCCACACGGCCAGTTCCTTGTCACCGCGCTCGGTCGCTTCAATCGCTTTGCGAATCAGCGCAGGGATCACATGTGAGGATTGCAAATTGAAGTTATCGCGCGGACCATACAGATTCACCGGCAGGAGAAAAATTGCATTGAAGCCATACTGCTGGCGATAGGCCTGCGCCTGCACAAGCATCATTTTCTTGGCAAGGCCGTAGGGCGCATTGGTCTCTTCGGGATAACCACTCCACAAGTCTTCTTCCTTGAACGGCACCGGCGTGAATTTTGGATACGCGCAAACCGTTCCAATCGCCACAAATTTCCCCACTCCATTTTTGTAAGCCTGATGCATTAATTCCACACCCATCATCAAATTATCGTAAAAGAAATCAGCGGGATGTTCGCGGTTGGCGCCGATCCCGCCGACGTTGGCCGCAAGATGAATGATGACCACGTTCTTCGGGTCAACATCCTTCAATGTGTCTGAATACATGCGGCGGATATCGTTGGAATCCACCAGGTTGTAATTCTCGATGCGCGGAATGAAAATATCCGTTGCGCCGCGTTGTTTGAGTTTCCCGGTCACAAACGAGCCAAGAAATCCTGCACCACCAGTAACGATCACTTTTTTATATTGCCAAAAAGTTGAAGGTTGAAGGTTTGAAGGTTTAATGTTCGACATCGTAGATTTCTCCGTCTTCCCGCACACGGCGGGTATTGGGTTGGGTTTGAAGATATTGAATAAAACGAGTTAATTGTTTACTGGAAATTTCTGCCAGCGATAAGGCCACATCAAATTGTTCTTCAGTAAGATAACCTTGATCTTTTGCAATATGAAGTTGGGCGCGCACTTCGCCCGCAGAGCCTTTCGCGCGTCCTAAAAATTGAATGAATGTGACCTGAGTTTGACTCTCAAATCCTTCAGCGATATTTGACATCACAGAAACTGCCGCGCGGCGCATTTGATCACGCAAACCAAAATCCCGCGCGAACTCTCCGCCGGAGGAAAGCTTATAAATAAGATTCGCCAACTCCTTTGACCTTTGCCAGATTTCAAGATCTTCAAATCGCTTTGCGCTTGTCATGTCTCAACCTTAGACTTTAAACCTTGAACTTTGAACCTATTGCACTATAAACTGTGCATTCCGGTATTTCTCATCCGTCGGATTGCGGATCAGGCCGGTTTTCAAAGCATACAATAACTCGCGCACGCCATCGTCCACATTCAGCGTTGTCTCAAAGCCAAGTTCACGTTTGACCTTGGCGAATGAAACCGTAATATCGCGCATATCGCCGCCGAAGGTTAAGTCTTTGTATTCAACCACCGTCTCCGGCATTCGCTTCAATACCAACTGGACGATCTGGTCTTTCGTGTAATTGCCATCATCGGCGCCGAGATTGTAAACCTGCCCGCGAATTTTTTCCTGCGGCGCATCCAGACCCATCATAATTCCGCGCACCACATCCTTGACGTGCACGAACGAGCGCGAATATCCGCGCTGATAAATTAACAACTGGCGTTTTGTATAGGCATCCAAAACAAATTGGTTGACGATCAGGTCAAAACGCGTGCGCGGTGAAATGCCATATAAAGTTGCGAAACGAAATGACAGCGGCGCACAGGATGCATCTTTTTGTTT
>JAJYOH010000446.1 GCA_021796315.1 Chloroflexota bacterium | reverse complement strand
CTGCGCAAATAGCTAAACTTATATCTGCATGAAGATGGGCAAAAAATCGAGATGATAGTTTAGATATTTGCGCAGTACTCTGTAATTACAACAAGGAGATGAAATGGCAGCCACAAAGTCCTCGCAGAGGAAAGCAAAAGCAACCAAGTCTACAAAAGCCACCGCAAAAAAATTGGTAGGGAAACCGGCCGTAAAAAAAGCAGCGCCCGCCAAAAAGAAAGCGGTCGTCAGGAAAGCCGTGACAGGTTTCGCCGCAACCAGGTTGAAGTTGCTCCGTCCGGTTCCATCCGACATCGAGATCGCGCAGGCCGCAAAACTCAAACCGATCGCGCAAGTAGCCGCGGAACTCGGCATTCGTGAGAATGAACTTGAATTATATGGGCCATACAAAGCCAAGGTAAAACTTGAAATTCTGGAACGCTTGAAAAATAAGCCGAACGGAAAATATGTGGATGTGACAGCCATTACCCCCACCCCGCTCGGCGAAGGCAAGACCACCACCACCGTAGGTTTGTCTCAGGCGCTCGGCGCATATCTTGGCAAGAAAGTCGTCACAGCCATCCGCCAGCCATCACAGGGTCCGACCTTTGGCATCAAAGGCGGCGCGGCAGGCGGTGGATATTCGCAGGTCGTCCCGATGGAAGATTTCAACCTGCATCTGACCGGCGACATCCACGCCATCACCGCCGCGCACAACCTGACATCCGCCGCATTGGACGTACGCGTAATGCACGAAGCGCAGCAAACCGACGATCAACTTTTCAACGCCTTATGCCCGCCGGACAAAAATGGCGATCGCAAATTTTCACCCACGATGTTGCGGCGCTTGAAGAAACTTGGCATCCCCAAAACCGATCCCAATGAACTCACGCCCGAGGAACGCACTCGTTTTGCGCGGCTGGACATTGATCCGGCCTCCATCACCTGGCGGCGCGTGATCGACATCAACGACCGTATGTTGCGCCAGGTCCAGGTCGGCCTCGGCCCCGACGAAAAAGGCTTCGAGCATCTTTCCGGTTATGACATCACGGTTGCGTCTGAGATCATGGCTGTGCTGGCACTGACCACCGGCATTGAGGATATGCGCGAACGCTTCGGCAACATGGTTGTGGCGACTAATAAACGCGGCGAAGCCGTCACTGCCGAAGATCTAGGCGTGGCGGGTGCGGTCACCGTTTTAATGAAGGATGCCATCAAACCAAACCTGATGCAGACTCTCGAAGGCACCGCTGCCTTCGTTCACGCGGGACCTTTTGCCAACATCGCGCACGGAAACAGCTCGATCCTGGCTGACAAGATCGCGCTCAAGCTGGCAGATTACGTCGTGACCGAATCAGGCTTCGGCGCGGACATCGGCATGGAAAAATTCTTCGACATCAAATGCCGTTATAGCGGATTGATTCCGCAAGTGGTCGTGATGGTTGCGACCGTGCGCGCGCTCAAGATGCACGGCGGCGGACCAAAGGTCGTAGCTGGCAAACCTCTCGCAACCGAATACACCGAAGAAAATCTCGATCTGCTTCGCAAGGGCCTGCCGAATCTGCAACGCCACATTGAGAATGCGCTTAAGTATGGGGTGAATGTGGTTGTGGCGGTCAACTCGTTTGCGACGGATACGCCCGCCGAAGTGGAATTGATCCGCAAGTCGGCGCTCGAATTTGGCGCAATGGACGCAATTGTGTCCACACATTGGGCGGACGGCGGCGCGGGCGCCAGGAAACTGGCCGAGGCCGTGGTCAAGGCCGCGGAGAAAAAGACCGACTTCAAGTTCCTGTATCCGCTTGAGAAGCCGATCAAAGAAAAGATTGAAATAATTGCAAAAGAAATCTATCGCGCCGACGGCGTGGATTACAGCCCCGAAGCCGAAGAACAGATTGCGCGTTACACGCGGCTTGGTTTCGATAAACTTCCCGTCTGCATGGCAAAGACTCATCTCTCCTTCACGACCGATGTCAGCATCAAGGGTGCGCCGAATGGCTTCCGCATCATGGTACGCGAAGTACGCGCATCTGTGGGCGCGGGGTTCCTGTATCCGCTACTCGGGAAGATGAGCACCATGCCGGGTCTGCCAACGCGGCCTGTGTTTTACGATGTAGATCTGGATTTGAAGACTGGTAAGGTGGTTGGATTGTTCTAAGTAAACACCAATGTTGTTGCGAGGGGAGTTTTTCCCCGAAGCAATCTCCCCGAAAGCAAGAAGGAGACTGCTTCGCCGCACAGAACGCGGTTCGCAATGACATGATACAAAGTCAAAAGTTGGAAGGATTTCTCCTTCCAACTTTTGACTTTCAATTTTTTATTACGGTGCTTTCGTCTGAACATAATAAATCTCTCCGGTCTTATCCTGATAAAGCAATTTCAAATCGGCAATCGCCGAGAGGTCATCCGGTGATGCATAGAAATGATATTGGTTCGGCGTGAACCAGATAATATATCCAGACTTGGCACCGGGCCAGCCAGGATAATATTTTTGAAGTCCGGCCAATCGCTCGTCACGCGACTGATTGGTGTCTTCAAAAGGAAGCATTGTGACCGGACGCTGGTAAATAAACCAAACGATATTCAGGTAATTGGTGTAGAGCGCCGCAGAAGAATCCTTGCCAATAATATTTTCCGCGGCCTTGACCACTCCCATCTCGCGGTATTGAGCAGAGTTGGCAATGTTGTAGTTACTTGGCTCGCCCTGCACCAACGCAAGACTCAAGTATCCCTGCACGGCGTAAATTGGATAAATGAACCACAATCCAACAAATGCAATCACTGCGTAACGCGCCATGTGGTTGTTGAAGTTAATATGACTGAAGACCAATTTATCAAACGTGACAAAGAGAAATGCCACGACAATCGGAAGAATAATGACATAATACCGATCCGACGTCAGGTCGAGGTGATCGGCAGTGATCACAGTAAAGGCCAACAGAAAAAAGTAAACGATGGAAAACAGCAAGGCAGGCCATAAATAAATATTTTTCAATGACCTGAACCACTCCAACCAATTACTTTTTTTATTAATCACAAACAAGAGCACAACAACGGACACTAAAATAATCCATGGATTTAAAAGCAACGGATCAAGAAAGGAAAGCCGCGGGATAAACCACCACAGGATTTTTGTCAGCGAGAGACTGATGTTCTCGAGCGGAAACATATCGCCGTAAGCGCGCGGACCAAAGGGGGCGCCACTAACCGGGATATTGTGAAGCAATGCCCACGCGCCGATGGGCAGGACAGAAATAATGACCGGAAGAATTGAGCGCCGCACGCCGCGCCAGTTTTCCTTGTAAAGAACAACCAAGCCACCTACGCCAAACAATACTACTCCGAGATAACGCTGAAAAGTTCCCAGCCCGGCCATGATGAACATCAACCATAATGCCCGCAACGATTTACTCTGCAAATATTGTGCCGCTGCAAAGAAGAAGATCAACATGAAAGTTACGAACAATGGTTCCGAAGCGACATTGGCATATATGCGAAGCGTCGAGCGGGAAAGCAAAATCATCAGCGCGCCGACCCAGGCATAGATCTGCTTCTCTTTGAAAATCAAATAGAGCAGCCAACCGCATAACCAGATATTCACTGCATACAAAACCACGTTCAAATACCACGCAGATTGAAACACGCTCCATTTTGTCAGCAGGCTCAGCCCCGCTATCACCAGCGGATAAAGCGGCGGCCATAAAACAAACGGCGCGCTGGCAAAATCAACGAAGCCTTTGCCCTTCAGCAAACTATCGGCAGTGGAAAGATTGCGCCCCGCATCCGATGAAACGCCTGCGCCATATTTTGCGGTGGCAAGCAGGATAAATACCAATCCAGCCAACGCAAGCAATGTCAAATAAATCTGGAACTTTTTTTCTGACGAAAGGCTTTTGAACATAGACAGCCATTATAATGGATTGCATGACAGAGCCAAATTTTCTTTCAGTACATGAAGCCGTTCGCCTTCTCAAAGACGGGACGCTCCCGCCTCATTCTTTGACCGAGGCCTGCGCCCGTCAAATCGAGCGGCTCAATCCTTCGCTGAATGCCTTCGTAACCGTGATCCCGCCGACAGCAGTCAGCAATCAACGATCAACCGGACAGTTGGCGGGCATCCCAATTGCCGTCAAGGATCTCTTTGAAACGAAAGATGTTAGGACAACAGCCGGATCGTTATTCTTCAAAGATTATGTTCCAACTGAAGATGCAGTGGCAGTTCAAAAGCTCAAGGAGGCAGGTGCGGTCATCATGGGCAAAACCAACACGCATGAGATCGCGCTCGGCGTGACAACAGTCAACCCGCATTACGGCGTCACGCGCAATCCCTGGGATATGACGCGCATCCCCGGCGGCTCATCGGGCGGATCGGCTGTCGCCGTCGCGAGCGGCATGTCGCTGGCCGCTCTCGGTTCGGACACAGGCGGCTCAATCCGCATTCCAGCTTCCTTGTGCGGTGTGGTGGGACTTAAACCCACATTCGGGCGCGTCAGCGTACGCGGCGTATTTCCGCTCTCTTGGAATCTGGATCACGTCGGTCCGTTGGCCCATTCAGTCAAAGATGCGGGCTTGATCTTGCAAGTCATCGCGGGCTACGATGCAGATGATCCATTCTGCGTCAACCATCCGATGGACGATTATCTGGCGCAGATCGAAGATGGGGTCAAAGGCTGGTGTATCGCGCTAGCTGTCGGCAGTTTTATCGAAGGAGCCGACGCCGAAGTTTTACAGGCTGTCCAGCAGGCGGGCAAAGTATTCGAGAAACTCGGAGCAAAAATCGAGATCGTGGATATGTCTTTCCTGCGTCAGGCGGCGCAGGCCAATGGACTCATGACTCCCGCCGATGGCGCGGCCTATCATCGTGAGCGATTAGCCGATGCCCCTGAAAAATTTGGCGCAGACGTGCGCCTGCGTTTGGAAACCGGACGCAACTTCACATCCACGGAATACATTCTAGCGCGCCGGACTCAGACCGAGATGAAACGCCGCATGGAAATATTCTTCGAGCAATACGATCTTTTGATTCTGCCCTCCACACCGATCACCGCCCCGTTGATCGAGGGCAACGACGCCGTGGAACAGGCGCGGCGATTAACACGTTTCACTGCGCCGTTCAATTTAACCGGCCTGCCCGCCCTCTCCATTCCATGCGGATTTAGCAAGGACGGTCTGCCGATTGGGCTGCAAATTGTGTCACGCGCCTGGAACGAATCATCTGTGTTGCGCGCTGGCGCAGCTTACCAGCGGGAAACAGACTGGCACACGCGCCGCCCGCCCCTGATCTAACCGCTGCATGCTCGAGTGCCAAAGTTGAGAGT
>JAJYOH010000445.1:1760-5303 GCA_021796315.1 Chloroflexota bacterium | reverse complement strand
TGAAGATTCGCTCAACTTTAAGCAGGCACAGGCGCAGGCGTCCATCCGCGGTGAGACGGGCGCGCGTGCACGCATCACAAAAAGGATGTGTGACCGAGGAAATAAAACCTACATTGCCTTGCGCGCCCGGCAAATGAAAGACCCGCGCTTCGCCATCAAGTCTGCCGTTGTTTGAAACCTGCATATCGCCGAGCGAATCTTCAATGCGTTCCTGGATTTCCGCGGCGGTGATGACCTGCGAGGTCTGCACATCGGTCACATCCGCGAAAGGCATCATCTCAATGAAACGGATCTGCCAGGGATGGTCGAGAGTCAGGCGCGCAAGGTCAACCACATCATCTTCGTTATAGCCTTTGACGACGACCGCGTTGAGTTTGATTGGTGTCAGTCCGGCCTGCTCGGCGGCGAGAACGCCTTCCCAAACATCTGCAAGTTTTCCCCAACGGGTGAGGCGGTGGAATTTTTGGGGATCAAGAGTGTCAATGCTGACGTTGACGCGCTGGAGTCCGGCATCGGCCAAAGGTTGGGCCAGCTTCTTAAGCAGGATTCCGTTCGTGGTCATGGAAACGGAGCGGACGCCCTCCGTCGAGGCGATGCCCCGCACCAGGTCCACGACATGCGCGCGCACGGTTGGTTCGCCGCCTGTCAACCGGATCTTGTCGAACCCCAAGCTGGCAAACAGGCGCGTTAGAAGGAAAATCTCGTCATCCTGCATCAACTCCGGGTTCGGACGAAAGGTCTGATCCTCGGTCATGCAATAGATGCAGCGCAAGTTACAGTGGTCGGTGAGGCTGATGCGTAAATAATGAATATTGCGCCCAAAACGGTCGATTGCCATGGGTGGATTATATAACCATTTTGGGTAATTGACGGAAGACACTAGCCATGCTATTATCCTGTCACATTATTTTTTATTCTGCACATTATTAAGGAGTTATTATGAGCGCTGAATTTATTCTTCGTATTATTGGCATGATCGTGCTCGGCATCGCAGGCGGCTATTGGGGGTACGAGCTGGCGGGGACTAATCCTGGAGAAACCGTCCGTTACATTTTGGGAATTGGGTTGACCGGTGCGCTGGTCGGCTTGATTCTGACGCCATACTTCACTACTCGTCCGGTGCGCTGGCTGCGTTCTCTCCTCGGACGGATAGCGGCGGAGACCCTTTTTGCCGGCCTCATGGGCCTGGTCATGGGACTCACTACCGCGGCACTGTTGGCGTTTCCGCTTTCTCTCCTACCCGATCCATTCGGGCGTACCCTGCCGTTCATCGGCGTTCTGGTCTTCAGCTATTTTGGCGTGACACTGTTCGTCATGCGCCAGGGCGACATCATGAGCCTGTTCAGTACGTTCAGCGGACGCACCGAAGGCGGCTCTGGTTCTTCTTGGACAAACCTCAACCGCACCATCTTACTTGACACCAGCGTTATCATCGATGGGCGCGTGGCCGACATCGCCCGCACAGGCTTCCTGCCTGGAACGCTGCTCATCCCGCGCTTCGTCCTGAACGAACTGCAATACATCGCCGACTCACCGGATGGCTTGCGCCGCCAGCGCGGCCGCCGCGGCATGGAAGTATTATCTGAATTGCAAAAACTGCCGAATATCCTCGTCCGCATCAGCGACATTGACGTGGACGGTGTGCGTGAAGTGGACGATAAACTGGTCGTGCTCGGCAAGCAGCTGAAGAGTCCGGTGCTGACCAATGACTTCAACCTCAACCGCATCGCCGAACTGCAGGGCGTGACCGTGCTCAACATCAACGATCTGGCCAATGCAGTCAAATCCGTGGTCCTGCCAGGCGAAGCTTTGAACATCAACATCTTTCAGGAAGGCAAAGAGATCGGCCAGGGCGTCGGTTACATGGACGATGGTACGATGGTCGTCGTGGAGAACGGCAAGGATTACATCGGCGAATACATGGATGTTCACATCACCAAAGTCCTGCAGACCGCCGCAGGCCGCATGATCTTCGCCCGCGTGGAAGAAGACAAGAAAACCAACGGCAACGGCAAGAAGAAATAATAATCACGTCATTGCGAGCGCATTTCACGAAGCAATTTCCCGTTTAACAAGAAAGCTTTATCAGGGAGTCTCGTCCGCTTAATCGGGGATTGCTTCTCGAAGACTCGCAATGACATAGGCAGGAAACATGATCCGTCTTTACAACACTCTCACCCGCAAAAAAGAAGATTTCGAAACCATCGAGCCGAACAAAGTCCGCATGTATGTATGCGGCGTCACGGTCTATAACGACGCGCACGTCGGACATGCCATGTCTGCGCTGGTCTTCGATGTCATCCGCCGTTACCTCGAATATCGCGGTTATAACGTCAGGCACGTTATGAATTATACCGACGTGGATGATAAGATCATCGCCCGCGCCAACAAGCTCGGCAAAGACCCTTTCGAACTCTCGAAACGCTACATTGACGATTACGCACAGAATCTCAAAGACCTCAACATCCTGCCCGCCACCGTCAACCCAACCGTCAGCGGAACCATGCCGCAGATCATCGCCCTCGTGCAGGGACTGATAGACAAAGGTTACGCATACGCCGCCTCCAACGGCGACGTGTATTTCCGCGTCACCAAGGATGAAGATTACGGAAAACTCTCCGCCCGCAAACTGGACGACATGCAAGCCGGTGCGCGTATCGAAGTCGGTGAGGCCAAAGATCATCCCATGGACTTTGCCCTTTGGAAAGCTGCCAAGCCCGGCGAGCCATCCTGGGAAAGCCCCTGGGGGCACGGCCGCCCCGGCTGGCACATCGAATGCTCGGCCATGAACCTCAAAGAACTCGGCGAACAGATCGACATTCACGGCGGTGGTAACGATCTGATCTTTCCACACCACGAGAACGAGATCGCCCAGAGTGAAAGCTACACCGGCCAACAATTCTCACGCTACTGGATCCACAACGGCATGTTGCAGCTCGGCGGCGAGAAAATGTCGAAGTCGCTCGGCAACATCATCAGCATCAAGGAATTTTTATCCAAGCGTGATGCCGACGTGATGCGCATGCTGGTCCTGAGCGGAACCTATCGCGCGCCGCTGATGTTCAACGACGAGACGCTGGATGCGGCCGAGAAATCGGTCGCCCGCCTCAAATCCGGGCTTCGACAGGCCGCGCCCTCATCAAAAGGACTCTCGGCTGATTTCGTTTCCGTGCTCGACAAACAATCTGAATCGACTCGGCAGGCCTTTACCTCCGCCATGGACGATGACTTCAACACGCCGCTGGCGATGGCCGCGCTGCATGAACTGGTCAAGGCCATTAACACCGCGCGAGACAACGGCGCGACTGATGAACAACTCAGATTCGCGCAAGCTGCTCTGCGCGAACTGACCGGGGTCTTCGGCCTGCGCCTCGCCGAGAAGAAAGGCTCGAGCGAGGTGGAGGCGCAAGTCAATGCGTTGATTGCAGAACGTAATGAGGCGCGCAAACAAAAACAGTGGGCGCGCTCCGACCAGATTCGTGATCAACTGAAAGAGATGGGCGTGACCATCGAAGATTCTAAGGATGGAACCAGTTGGAGATG
>JAJYOH010000445.1:0-1750 GCA_021796315.1 Chloroflexota bacterium | reverse complement strand
TCCGAAATTAGGTTGGCTAATGACTAACAACAAAGGCTAGGCCATGTGCGCCTATTTCAAATTTGCTATCTTCTCAAAACTGGATATTTGAACTTCCAAGTTCCCTATTTGCTTCTCAATTCCATCTGCAATTATCGATGTAAACAATCCATCTTCTTCACCAAGACCTTTAAGTTCCTCTTGTAATTCTTTGCGTTTTTTAAGCAACTCTGGTAACTCACGGACGGCATTTTGCTTTTGTTCCATGTTGATTACGCGGACCATATTTTCCTTGGTGTCAGGTGACCATTTAATCCAGTTTGTCCGTTTAGCTAGGTTTCTGATTAAATCCAAGATAGCGTAATTGTCAGGCAAATACTTGTTAGCAAGCAGCAGATAATTCATTCCATTTACGAAGTGTTGGTAACTGTGCTGTTTTGATGATTGACTTCCCAAAATCGTATCGGCTATAGCATCTGAGAGAGAATAGTGCGTATCATAAATGCCGTAAATTTCCCATCCCTGTTTGATTTCCTTTGACGCCAGTTCTACATGCCAAAGCGCTTGGTTAGGTCTCATTGCTCCTAGGATTTTGTTTAATTCCAAGTCGTTTTTATTAATTTGTTTGGCCTTGGCAAGGTATCCCTCAGCCTCCTCAAATCTATTATTGGCTATGGTCGTGAGCCAGCAGGTAGCGATTGCTTTAATTTTCCAACCCGAGGCATTCTCTGGGTCGATTTCTAATATCTTGTTCGAATATTGAAGTGCCTCTTGGAAGTTTCTCCCTTTAAGGGCTAATCTGCAAAGCTCTAAATATCTTTCAATATTCTTTTGTGCGACCTTTCTGGCGGGCGGGCTATATGTTACAGAAGTACCGCAATAGCGGCATTGAACAAGTCCAGTGTCATCGGGTTCGCCCATAGGACTGCCACAAGATGGGCATTTTAACACTATGCCACTTGGCTTAGTACTTGGTAGGCTATCAAGTTCTAGTTCTGCCAGTGCTTTTTGTGCATTTCTGTTGTCAGGGTTGATAGAGAGAGCTTTGTGTAGATAGGTTTGCTTCTTTTCAACCTTTTCTTCGCAGGCAGCGAGCCATAACCAAGCGATTTCGTTTTGTGGTTCTAGTTCTGTGATTGTCAGGAAAATCTTGCTAGCTTGTGCTTTGTTCCCTGATTTGAAGAAAGCGATACCGGTTTGAATGTTAGGCTTTGTCATGTCGAAACCTACCCTTTTCTGAATGTTGGCCGTCTAATATCTTCTAGTATACGGGCTTTGCCGAAGTTTTCAAGCCAAACGCCAAAACTCAATTTTGGGATATAGTTCATCCCAAACGATACTGTATCTATATCGTCTAAGCGAGCTAAGCCATAAAGAATTTCCAACGCTTTTAACTCATTGGGGGAAGCATTATCAAAACTGCCACTGTCAAAGGTAATCCTCAAATCACGAAATCCATTCGGACCACCAAATGGATTTCCCTTCTTATGTGAGTATGGCCAATTAATCTTAGAAATCATATAGCTCGATGAAAACGATTCGCCTTTATGCAACTGGCATGTTGATTTTAACTCTAATTTCCCTGAAAAATCGAAAATAAACCGTTCATCCACACAATGCCACGTAAGTCGTAAGATTTTCAAAGTCCATCCCACTTTTATTTCAAGTAAAATCAACCGGAAAGGAAACCCATGTCTGCACCGGTCATTGAAGTAAATAATCTTTCCAAGCATTACAAAGTTCCCATACGCGGCGGGATTGAAAGCGTCTG
>JAJYOH010000444.1 GCA_021796315.1 Chloroflexota bacterium | reverse complement strand
TGCCACCGAGAGAAATACGCCCCAGGCGCTGTTCAGGCGGGCCATAACGGGCTCTTCGGCCACGCGGGGGGAAGCATCATAGCCGGTGTACGTCCATTGGGCCTGCAAGAGGCCGATGGCAAACACCAGGAGAAACGGGGCGGCTTTGTAAATGGTGGTCAGGAAGGGGAAGATGGCGAACAGGGGCGAGGGGAGCACGAGCAGGGCTTTCCCGGCTACCGGATCGCCGAGGTACAGGGCCGGGGCAACGCTTCCATTCGCAAAGGTCGCCGACGAGAAATCGTAAGGATTAGTCGTATTGGTGAATTGCATGGCGAAGGACAGCGGATTATGGGTCTTACCGAACACGGTCAACAACAGAGCGATGATAACCACACCGCCGATGTGCCAATACACGCTGATGTCACTCAACTTAGCGGTGAGCTTGATGCCGTAGATGTTAATCAACACCTGCGGGATCATGATTAGCACCATGACCAGGACGTAAAAATACCAGTTCGTACTGGCCGTGACGCCGAAAATCTTGACCGCCGCGCCGACGATGTAGATGGCGGCGGCGATATTGATGCCAGATGTGATGGTGATCTGGCCGATCATATTGAACCAAGCTGTGACCCACGCCCAACGGCTACCACCCAGTTTGAATGCCCAGAAGTACAGCCCCCCCGCAGTGGGATAGGCCGAGGCTAATTCAGCCATCGAAGCGGCGATGATCATCACGAAGATGCTCACCAACGGCCAGCCAACTGTGTTGATGATTGGGCCGGCAAAGCGCAAGCCGAAGCCGTAAAGGAGAATAGCCCCGGTCAAAATGGAAATGATGGAAAATGAGATGGCGAAGTTCGAGAACCCGCCCATTTCGCGGAACAACTGCTGAGCGTATCCCAGCTTATGAAGATCTTTCATGTCTTGCTGGATTTGCTCGTCACGCATCTTTTGCTTGCTTTTTTCTGCCATTTGAATTCTCCTTCGATTTTTGATGGTGTTGCAAATTTACTTACGACGCACCAATTCAAAAACTGTTTTTCAAATAGTCCCGGAGCACCTCCATGATTTTATTTGCAACAGCGCAACCGAAATTTCAATATGCGCGCTTCATCGCCATCGAACTTGCAGTGCGGACATTGATTCAAGTCCCGGCACATTGGATCATTTGCAGGACTTTCGCTTGAAAGCGGAAATCTGCAGGCAGATTGCCAAAAGCGCCAAGTCTGTGCGCATTTTTCGCTCAAATTCAAGGCTTTTGGCGCACGAAGCGAAAGTCCTGATTTGTTTCGCGTATTTGCCATGGAGCATGGCCGCAAGCGCGGCAGACCCACAAGTCAATCCAATCGTCGTATCTGAATACACGGTTGATTGATAATAGAACCCTGGATTTTGGGGTTGGTTTCAGCATTTTTGGCCGAAAGAGGATTAAATTATTATAGCATGTCTGTCAAGCATTGTATTACTGCTGTATCAAACAAGTGTGTGCGGAAGTGATTTTGCCATCTGTGATTTTACCATCTTGACAAATTCTTACTTCCCTGTAAAATAAACGAACGTTCGTTCATTTTTTAAGAGAAGGAATATATGGCTGAAGAAACCATCACAAAAGGCGAGCGCACGCGTCAGACGATTGAAGACGCTGCGTTGACTCTTTTTCTCGAGCATGGTTATCACGCCACCTCAATGCGCCAAATCGCTGATCAGGCCGGGCTGGCATTGGGCGGCATCTATAATCATTTTTCCAACAAAGAGGAAATCTTCAGCGGCATCGTAAAGGATAAGCATCCATATAAACGGGTGCTTCCAGCTATTCTGGCGGCGGAGGGAGAGACGGCGGAAGATTTTGTGCGCAGTGCGGCGAGCGCCCTGGTTTCAGAGTTGGGCAACCAACCTGATTTTGTGAAACTGATGTTCATCGAGATCATTGAGTTCAACGGAAAACATGCA
The DNA here is from genome assembly GCA_021796315.1 of Chloroflexota bacterium. The sequence continues at coordinate 3,369 of JAJYOH010000444.1, read as the reverse complement.
TCGTTAATGCTGCGTGAGATCGGGCCAAACCTTTTGCCGGTTTTTGAACGCCTTGTCAGAGTCCGCAAAAATCTACGGGAAGTTCCTCCCGCCATTTTGATGCGTTCCTTCATTGGGATGTTTTTCTCTTTTTATGTTACCGAATTATTTATTGGCGACTCACCGCTAAAAAAAATGATGCCCCAAAATAGTTTCGATCTTATTGTAGATATTTACCTGCACGGCATTTTGAAGGAGACTGCATGAGTTCCCGTCTTATTTCCATTATGCGCAAGGAATTTATTCAGGCATTCCGTGACCGCCGAACGGTCATCATGATCGTGATCATGCCGATCCTGCAACTGTTCCTGCTCGGCTATGCTTCAGCCACGGATGTCAAGAATATTCCCATAGCGATTTGGGATCAAAGCCAAACGACCCAATCACGCGCCTTGTTGGATGCATTTCGCTCAGCGGATTATTTCCTTATCGCTTATTCAGTAAATTCGCAGAGCGAAATTCAAACGCTGATCGAGAAAGGCGACGCCCGCGCCGCTCTGATTATTCCGCCTGATTATGACCGCCGTTTGCTGGAGGGCAACGCGCAAGTCTCGATGATCCTGGATGGCTCGGATGCCTCCGTCGGCACGACTGCGCTTTCTGTCGCTCAATTGATCGGTCAATCTTACGGCGCGAAGATTGTTCAGCAACAAGCTGCTCTTCGAGGCGGATTTTCATCATCCGGTTCGCCGCTTCAAGTCCGAACCCAGGTCTGGTACAACCCCGATCTGATCAGCGCCTACTTTATGATCCCGGGCGTGATCGGACAGATTCTTTTCATGATAACAACCGTCCTGACAGCCTCAGCCGTTGTCCGTGAGCGCGAACGCGGCACCATCGAGCAGTTGATCGTGACGCCAATCCGTTCCTGGGAATTGATGGTCGGAAAAATTGCGCCATATGTTATCCTGGCCTCGGTGGAGGTGCTCGAGGCGCTTGTTATTGGACACTGGTGGTTTAAAGTGCCAGTTGTCGGGAACCTGGGACTTATCGCATTGAGCTCGGGACTGTTGCTGCTCTCCAGTTTGGGAATCGGTCTGTTTGCTTCGACCATCGCACACACACAACAGGAAGCTAACGTGATGGTGCAGATGACGATGCTGCCAAGCATTTTCCTGTCCGGCTTGTTTTTTCCGATCGACGCGATGCCGCTTCCACTTCAATGGATTTCCTATCTTATTCCCCTTAGATATTACATTATCGCGCTCCGCTCTTTGATGTTGAAAGGCGCTGGTCTTGCGACAATACAGAACCAGCTTATTCCTTTAGCAGTCTTTGGTGTGGTCATCATGGGCGCCGCGGCACAGCGCTTCCACAAAACGCTGGATTAGTGATTTAATCGAGGAGGCCGCATGAATTCGAGACTTTTATCAATCATCCGCAAAGAGTTTATCCAGATCTGGCGGGATCCTCGCACACTGGCCTTGATTATTGTTATGCCTATTGTGCAATTGTTCCTGCTGGGGTATGCCGCCACGACCGATGTCAAAAATATTTCTCTGGCGGTCTGGGATCAAAGTCAATCAACACAATCGCGGGCTTTTATAGATGCCTTCCGCGCCGCCAACTATTTTCAGATCAATTACGCCGTCGGTTCCGAGCAGGAATATCGTACCCTGATCGAAACCGGCAAGATCCGCGCAGCATTGATCATTCCGGTGGATTATGCTACGCGTCTGCAGGAACGTAATGCGCAGGTTTCGATGGTTTTAGACGGCTCGGATGCGACCGTAGGAGGCACTGCGCTTTCAACCGCACGGCTGATCGGCCAATCGTACGCGACCAAAGTTTTGACCGAGCAACTCGCGCTTACAGGCCGCAGTGCAACGATCGCACCGCCTGTGGAGGTCCGCACTCAGGTCTGGTACAACCCGGATCTGATTTCGGCTTACTTTAACATTCCCGGTGTTATCGGTATGATTCTATCTTTTATCACTGCCTTGCTTACGGCTACGGCAGTTGTCCGTGAGCGCGAGCGTGGCACCATTGAGCAATTGATCGTGACGCCGATTCGTTCGTGGGAATTGATTGTGGGAAAGATCCTGCCGTATGTCATCCTGGCTTTTGTTGATGTGGTGGAGGTGCTTATTATCGGGCACTGGTGGTTCCAGGTCCCGGTAAGAGGCGACCTGGGATTGATCCTGCTTCTTTCAGGGCTGTTTGTTCTATCCAGCCTTGGCATCGGCTTGCTTGCGTCCACAATTGCCAATACTCAACAAGAGGCAATGTTGATCGTGATGATGACTATGTTGCCAAGCATCTTCCTCTCCGGCTTTTTCTTCCCAATCGATGCAATGCCAAAATTTCTGCAGATTGTCTCGTACGCGGTCCCTCTTCGCTATTATCTTGTGATTATCCGTGCACTGTTATTAAAAGGAGTTGGCGCAGACGCACTCAAAAACGAAATTGTTGCTCTCACGATATTTGCCGTGGTCATCCTTGGGATTGCCGCTGCCAGATTTCGCAAGAGGCTCGATTAAAAACTTGTTCAAATTGGAGATCCATCAAAGGAGTAAATCATGCAAAATAAACGCCCCCCTCTGCCCGTAATTATTTTGGTTGCACTCGTTGTAGCAGTTGGGATTTATTACGGGTTCCGCACGCTGAACGGCAATTCAAACGGACCACTGCAGGCTTCAGGCAGCATTGAAGCTGTCACTATAAACGTCTCGCCTGAGTTATCGGGTAAGGTCAAGCAAGTATCGGTGGATGAAGGTCAGATCGTCAAAGCTGGCGACCCGCTTCTTCACCTCGACGATACGCTGCTTCAAGCCCAGAAGCAACAGGCGCTGGCGGCTCTTGATGTTACCAAGTCGGCTGCCGCAACCGCAGATGCCGCCTTGGCTGCTGCCCAGAACCAATATGATCTGGCTCTAAACGCGGCGCTGACAACGGATAGATCCCAGCGTACTTCTCAATGGGTGAATTCTGCGCCATCGGCTTTCAACCTGCCGCTGTGGTATTACACTCAGGCAGAACAGATGACTGCCGCCCAAGCAGAGGTGAATGCCGCCCAGAAAGCTCTTGCCGATGCGCAGAGTAATCTTGCCACTGTTGAAGCTTCAGCGGGCAGCAGCGATTTTGTGAAATATGAGAATGATCTGGCTGCAGCCGAGGCAGGCTATCGGGTGGCCAACGATTTGAACAACCGGGTGCAGAATGGGAAGAACATCGATCAATTGACCCGCTATGAACTTTACCAATTATCCATACAGCAAAACAATCCATCCAATAACCCCTCCAATTATTTGATCAATGCCAGCAATATCGATCAGAACATCAAAGATTACTCACAACAGCTCTTTGATGACGCCAAATCAACGCGCCGAC
>JAJYOH010000443.1 GCA_021796315.1 Chloroflexota bacterium | reverse complement strand
GTTTCAGGATCCTGGGAATCGGAAAGCAGGGGGCGGCGGCCCTCCATCCGCAAACGGTCGAGGGAGGTGCGGCGGGCAATCGTCAACAACCAGACGATGAACGAGCCGCGTTCAGCTAAATATAAACGGGCGCGGCTCCAAAATTTCAAGAACGTATCCTGTGTGGCTTCCTCTGCCATCATTGCGTTGCCGAGAATGCACAGATTAAGCGCGTGGACACGCGCAGCGTAGTGATCATACAAAGTCAGGAATGCCTGCTGGTCACCTTGTGCTACGCGTTGGATCAGGTCAGATTCATTCAATAACGGGTCCACAAAATGATTTTACACGTTTTCAGTTAAAGGTGCGTTAATCGATGATTGAAAACTGTCCTTATCGTTTGAGTGTGTATCCGTTTGCAATCATAAAAAGATGAGGAATTCGGAAGGCAGAATGGCAGGCGGGGCAGTAAAATAGACAGATGACCCAAAACGAAATTATCGAACAGACAGCAGAGTATGTCCGGCAGGAATTCCAGAATGATGGCTCAGGCCACGACTGGTGGCATATTTATCGCGTCTGGAAGAATGCGCTGAATATCTGCGAGCACGAGAAAGCCGACGCGTTTGTCGTCCAACTGGCGGCGTTATTGCACGATCTCGACGATTGGAAGTTCAATCCCGCTGGGGATGAGACTCCGATCCGCGCCAAAGCGTGGCTGGAGCAATCCGGCGTGGACACGGAAGTCTCCCGCCATGTATGCGAGATCATCATGCACCTTTCATTTAAGGGAGCGGACGTGAAAAACAAAATCAACACCATCGAGGGCATGATCGTCCAGGATGCTGACCGGCTGGATGCTATTGGAGCAATTGGCGTGGGACGTGCCTTTGCTTATGGCGGTTTTAAAGGCAGAATGATGTATGACCCGGATAGTCCGCCGCAATTGCACAAGAGCTTTGAGCAATACAAGAACAGTCAGAGTGCGGCCATAAATCATTTCCATGAAAAATTGCTTCTGCTCAAGGATCGCATGAACACGTCGACTGCGAAGCGGATCGCCGAGAAACGGCATAAACTCATGCTCGGGTTTCTGGATCAGTTCATGCGCGAATGGGATGGAAAGGATTTATAGAAAAATACCAGGTTCTTTATGAACCTGGTATTTTGTTTTAAACATGCTGATGAAGATCAAGCCTGCTTGACCTGCGCTACATCCAAGTGGCTTTCCATTCGGACGAAGAAATTCCAACTCACTCCGATGGCTAACGAATACAAAATTGCGGTCATAATAAATAACGGACCAAAGCCGTATCGCTCCTGCACGATCCCTGAAATATATGGCCCGACTGCCCAGCCGATATTCCATGAAAGATTTAAGATGCTGTTTACGTATCCCTGCTGGTGTTCTGGCGTATGTTCCATGCAAAAGGCGGAATACAGCGGTGAGGACATGTTCATCAACGCGGTGCGCAAAAGGAAAGCCGCTGATGAAATCCACAGGAGTGGCGAGAAGCCGATCAACAGCAGGAAGACCAAACTGCCAAATTGGGTGGTAACCACGGCTTTGACTTTTCCACCAAGGCGCGTGGAAAGCCGCGGCGCGAGGATGCTTCCAACGCCGATCAACAATGAAGACAGGCTAAAAAGCAAGCCCAGCAGTGAATCACTGATATCGAACTTCTCTTTGAAGAACACATTCATATATGGGATCAGGATCGCCGCGCCGAAGCCGATCAGCACTTGGGGTATCAGCATTTTGACGGTTAGGGCCGTGAGCGTGGACGCCGGTTTTTTTAACGGCAACCCGGCTGAAATTCCGGGTTGAAGCGAATTTGATTCCGCGGTCGCGCGCGGTTCTTCCATCATCCACATCGGGATCAGGGAGACTGTTCCCAACAAAATGCTTGAGATCAATACTGCCTGATAGGCTACCGCGCTGTGAGCGTCAACGTGGAACATCGTCCCAAAAAGGGCCGGGAGTTGACCGGCGAACAAACTGCCCGCCGCTCCGGCTATGGTTTGCAAACCATAGTTCAGGCTGAAGAGCATGGTGCGATTCTCTTTGTCCGAGAGTTTCATCATCAGCGGCGCCTGGCTGACGATGAAGAGCATGTTGAAGACGCCTGTCAAAAAAGCGGATGCCGTGATGATGACCGGTTGGCGGGAGGTGATCTGCACCAGCATGAACACGCTCGCCATGCTGATGCCAATGATGATGGATACTTTGCGCCCAATGCGGTCTGAGATGCGGCCGACAAAAATGCCGAAGATCAATCCCGCGGCGGATGGCATCGAGTTGACCAGGCCCAGGAAGTCGCGCGTGTAACCGCTTTGCAGCATATAGAAATTGAAGAACAATTGCCAGCTGCTCAGGATCACGCCATCCAAAATGGTCATAAGCAGGAACAAACGCGCCGGGCGTTTGAAACTGCGGATGGGTTCTACATAATGTTGCGTGAGATTCTGTAACATTCGAATGGACGGAAAAAACGGCGCAGGGTCAAGTCTGCGCCGTTTTCATTGCCGGGATTTCCGTGTTGGCTCATTTCAGAAAATTCTTCAATTCGGCCAGGGTTTCATGCGGGTCACGGAACAGGATGCCGCGCATTCCGAGTGCATCGGCGGCTTCGATGTTGGCGAGCATATCGTCGACGAAGACCGCCTCACCTGCCTGGACTTTGGCCCGCTCCAGCGCAAGTTGAAAGATCTTTGGCTGAGGTTTCATCACGCCCACCTCCGCCGAGATCGTCAGGCTGTCGAAGGCATCCTCGAACTTGTTATCTACGACATAGGCGCGCATATTGGGCCAGGCATTGGAAATGACCCCGGTTGTGTACTGCGGGCGCAGGGAGCGGATGTAATCCAGCAGGTCCCGGTCGATCACGTCACCGGCAAAGAACTCGGTGCGAATGGCGCTGGCTTCCGTCGCGGGACGGCCCAATTTACGCGCGACCGCGCTCCAATGTTCATCCTCGCTGACGGTTCCAAGCGATGCCTTGCGGCTGGTCTCACTTTCAAATACGGCTTTGTATACATCTTCGTAAGCCAGATTAAGGCGCTCCGCGAGATGCTCGCGGGGCGCCTGATATTCGGTTCGAAGGATGACTCCGCCCAGATCGAAGAAAACAGCACGAATGGACATGCAGCAGCTGTTACTTCTTTTTTGCTTTGGCCGTGGATTTCTTTGCAACCGGCTTTGACTTGGCAGGTTTGCTCTTCTTAACGGAAGATTTGGCCTGTGCCTTCGGCTTCCCAGCCGGTTTGGCTTTCGCTTTCGGCTTTCCAGCCGGTTTGGCTTTTGCCTTCGGCTTCCCAACTAATTTGGCTGTCGCCTTTGGCTTGGCGGCTGATTTGGCCAGGGACCGCTTCTTGGCTGTCTTTACAGCCGGTGCATGTCTCTGTTTTGAATGCGAAGCAACAGGCGCAGGAGTCGGCTCGCTTTTTGGCGCGAGCGGGGCAGGAGCGGCTGCGGGCGTCTCGGTCTGCGAGATCGGCGGCGGAGCGACAGGCGCGGCTGCGGGCGTCTCGGTCTGCAGGATCGGCGGCGGAGCGACAGGCGCGGCTGGGGGTGTCTCGGTCTGCGGGATCGGCGGCGGGGCGGCGATGGCCTGCTGCCATCCAGGCGTGAACATCTCCAGGCGCTCGCGTGAAACCGAATTGGCGCGGCGGCAGCGCGGGCAAACTGCGTCATAGTGGTGCATATTTTCCGTATGCATCAACCGCAGCGCATCGATTTTTTCATTCATGCCCAGGGTAAAAGGAGTTTGACAGTACATACAACGTAGATTCATGGTTTCTCCTTGTGTGGATATATCTAGTATAGCCGATTTTTAGTTTCGTTTCAGCCCATCCTTTCAGGCGGGTTTTGAAAAGACCATATCAAGCTGAGTGTGCTGAAATTTGGAAGACTCCTTTGCATCAGAAAGAAACCCACCACTAAGACGCAGAGAAAAAAAACATAGTGCCGCGGGCGCAGACAATCATCCATCTTCTACTCTTCTGCATACGGCACATAATCCGCGCGGGCAACGCCTTGTGAAATAGCCGTCGTTGCCACAGCGCGCGCCACGGCGCGATGCACTGCCTTATCCAACGGACTGGGCACCAGCTCGCCGGGCGGGGTCATATCCGCAATCGTTTGTGCGGCGGCCACCAGCATCTCATGCGTGATATGCGTTGCATTGGCATCCACCGCTCCGCGAAAGATGCCGGGAAAGCCAAGTACATTGTTGACCATTTTGCCATCTGCTGCAAATGCCGCCCCGCACGCCAAAGCCAGATCGGGATCGATCTCAGCGTTTGGATTCGACAGCGCCAAAATGATCTGACCTTTGCGGACCATCTCAGGCTTGATAAGACCCTCCACGCCCGTGGTGGCGATCACGATATTGGATTTTTCCATCACTTCGTTCAGGCTGGATCCCTGGCCGCCTGCCGCCTCGAAATGCCTGATCGCCTCTGCTGACAAATCCGTACCCAATACTGCGTTGCCCGTCAGGCGCATCAACATTTTGGCAATTGCATAACCTGCCGCGCCCAAGCCGATCTGCCCGATGACCACTTTCTTCATATCGGTGTTGGTTTGACGGCAGGCATTCGTCAAGGCCGCCGTTGCAACCACCGCCGTGCCATGCTGGTCGTCGTGCATGACCGGAATATCCAGCATCTTTTGCAATCGTTCTTCAATTTCAAAACAGCGCGGTGCGGAAATATCTTCGAGTTGGATGGCAGCGAATGTTGGCGCGATGTGGGCAACCGTTGCAATGATTTCTTCGGGATCCTTGGTGTTCAGCAAAATCGGAATCCCCGAAAGACCGACCAATGTTTCCATCAACATGGCTTTGCCTTCCATCACGGGCATCGCGGCCAGCGGACCGATGTCGCCGAGGCCAAGCACGGCCGTCCCGTCAGTGACGATGGCAACCATGTGACTCGTGCTGGTATACAAACGCGCCATCGAGGGGTCCCTGGCAATCCTGAGACACACTTCTGCCACACCGGGTGTATAGACCAGCCGCAGGGTCGCCAGTGAATCGATCAGGAAGCGCGAGCGGATGGCGATCTTTCCCTTTTGATGAAGCTCCAGCACCTCGTCACGCACCTGCAGGATCTTGGTGCCGGGATTGGCCGCCATGGCATTGACGACCTTATCAATATGTTCAATGTCGTCCGCATAGATCGTAATATCGCGGACTACAGAGCGGGATGTCTCGGTCAACAGGTCAATATTACCGACCGTGCCTCCCGAATCTGAAATGACAGATAAAAGACGCGCCAGCAAACCGGTTGTCTGGTCGTTGCGGACGCGCACCGTGCGCATTATT
>JAJYOH010000442.1 GCA_021796315.1 Chloroflexota bacterium | reverse complement strand
CCTTGGCTGGCTCCCAATGTCAACACATTGAGAATGCTCTTGGCATTAGCCTGAGTATCACCATAAATAACGGTGATCGCGGACTTGAACTTGCTCGCCTCGCGCACAAAAACACTGGCCGGACGGGCGTGTAAACCCACTTTGTTCTTGATGACAAATGATATTTCGGCCATGAATAAATCCTTGAAGAAAGGCTTAGAAGTTCAGGGCTTCATTAAGAGTTCCGCCAATTTTTCCAGCGGCAGAAGCTTCTGAAGTGTTGCACGGTTTTTTGGATAAATCCAAATGCTGCCGGGGGGCGTCATGAAAGGAAATGAACTGTGTCCGAGCGCCTTTTCCCATGGAATGCTGATTTTCTTCAACTTCTTCAGGATGGATCCCGGTCTCTTCTGTTCAAATTGCTGGCCACACTGGCTTTGAAGAGAGGCGATCAATGATTGGCGGCCCAGGTCAAAAGTACGCCGCGCCAGCACCACCAGGAACGCATACAGGAAAATGAGTCCGTTGATCCAAATGCTGTTGGCAATATAGAAATCCAACACTGCAGTCCCGGAGGTGCCAAGCGTAGCACGAATAAAACTGAAAATCATAGTAGTTTGAGTTGACCAGGGTGGCTCCATTACCACCCTGGTCATATTGTGAGATAAACAGGCTAGTCTGCGGCTTTGCCAGGAGCAGCTTCAGGCGCGCCGGCAGCCACTTCCCACGCATTCTGATTCTTCATATAGAAGAACCATACAACGCCGAGAAGGATTGCGACGATCAGGAGTCCAATTACGCCCATATACTGTGCCATGAGTGTGAAGAACCATTGTGGCCACAGGAAACCATCGCCAATGCTTGTAATGTTTACCGCATTGGCAGGCATCTTGAATCCAGCACCCTGGGCAGCGGAAGTGAAGATGGTCGCCATGCTAGTTGCAATGTAGAAGCCCACGCCCAGCTCGAGGATCCCGGCTATGATCATGCGCACAATGTTGCCCTTCATGAGCGGGGCGAACATAGCCACGACGAATGGGATGATGGCCAGGTCGGCGAACAGGATTACGTGGTTGCCGGGCAGGATGATGGAGAGCAGGATCGCAACCGGAACAAGCACCAAGGCGGTCGAAATCGCAGCTGGGTGTCCAATCAGGATGGCGGAATCCAGACCAATGTAGATTTCACGTCCACCAGCGCGCTTCTGCATGAAGTCGCGGGCGGCTTCGGAAATCGGGATCAGGCCTTCCATCAGGATCTGGACCATGCGGGGCAGCAGAAGCATGACCGCTGCCAGATTCATAGCAGTACCAAGCACCTTGGTGAGCACGGTGGTGAGGTCACCTGCATTGTAGAAGGCGATAATGCCCAGAATGAGCCCAATGACTAGCCCAAGAATGACAGGCTCACCCCAAACACCGAAGCGCTTGCGGATGGTCTCGGGATCGGCTTCCATTTTGTTCAAGCCGGGGATGCGATCCACAATCCAATTGGTAACAATCGCGAACGGAACGCCTGGAGCTGTGGTCAGATGTGGGATGGAAACACCCGGGGTGCCATAGAACGACTGCACTGCTTTGGCCGTCCAATCTGCAAGGAACAGGGCTAGCGCCGCAGCAATTGCAGCAGCGAGCATTCCCATCCACAGGCTCTTGGTCACAACTACGACCATGGAACCAATGAAGGCGAAGTGCCAGTAATTCCACAGGTCGATGTTGAGGGTCTTGGTCAGGCGGACCACCAGCAATACAATGTTGACCAGCAGGGCGATCGGGATCACCCAGAGGCCAACGGAGCTGCCGAAAGCGATCGCGGCAGCTGACGGCCAGCCTACATCCATCGTATCCAGTTTCAGACCGGTGTTGGTTACCATAGCCTGGCCAACATTAGACAGGTTGGTCCACATGAGGCCGATGACTAGGTTAATGCCGATGAAGGCGATGCCGATCGTTACGGCCGCACGGAAAGCGCGGCCGGGCTTCGCGCCCAAGATCAGGGCAAACACGAAGATGATGATTGGCAGGAGTACTGTTGAGCCTAAAGCATCAATGACGGCTTTGAGGCCAGTTAGAAATGCATCCATATGAACTTACACTCCTTTCATTTGAAGAGGATCGTTCAGAATAGCTATCACGAGAAGTTTAACTAGCTCAACGCTTTGACGATCTGTTCGATAACGGCCTCCTTTCCTATCCCAGTCAGAAATGCCAATGTTTGGATCACAGGGACACCCAGATTTCCCGGTACTGGGGTAGTTGTAACGACCAGATCCATTCCTTGCACCAAACTGGGGACCTCCGTCGCCTTACATTGTCGGGTTATTACTTGAATGCCGCGGTCGCTCAATGCCTCTTCAATTGCTCGTGCAACGACTGTCGAGGTGGCGATGGCGGTACCACAGGCCACAAGTATTCTCTTAGGTTGTCCCATTGTCGCATCTCCTCTTTCGATATATTTGTTCAGCAGAAATAGTTTCAGCTTTTTTCTGCCACATTATTCTTTAAGGCTTCACGTACCTGATAAAGATTCTTTGCTTCCATCAGCGCATTGACCACGCCCGGTCTCTGCAATACTTGCGCCACTTCTTGAAGCATTTCAATCTGGGATTTGGGTTGATCAAGCGCCAAAACAAAAACTAGCCGGACTTCAACCGCCTCCTCTGGAGAGACCATGTTCTTGAAGACGACTGGTCTGACTAACGTTGCCAGGCCGATCCCGGGTTTAATGACGTGGTGCACATCCGTGTGCGGTATGGCAGCGTTGTGTTTTCCACTCAATGGGAGGCCCGTGGGGATTGTCTTCTCCCGCGCCAGGACCGCATCTGTGAACGTTTCACGAACGTAGCCGGCATATAACAACTTTCCCCCAATATTACGGATGACTTCACCGGCATTTTCGGCATCCATCCCCAAATTCACCGCTTCAGGTACGAGACAATCGGTTAAGGTTAACGTCACAGCAGCATCTCCTCCGGATTTTCAAGAACTGTACGCAGGGCCGACAGGAACCGGGCAGCCTCTGCTCCATCAACGACCCGATGGTCGGTGGAGAGACGCATGTTCATCATATTGTGCAACACAGGTTCGCCCAATTCGTTGCCTACACATCTTTTCTTTACCGCGCTTACAGCTAATATCCCCACTTGTGGCGGATTGATAATCGCTGTGAATCGGTCAATCCCAAACATGCCCAAGTTTGAAATGGTAAAAGTCGCGTTTTCTAGATCGCCGCCTCGTAATTTGCTCTGGCGTGCACGTTGGGTCACATCGTTGATATCTTCAGCCAATTCCAAAATACCCTTGCGGTCAGCCTGGTGGATCACTGGCACGATCAGTCCACTCTCTATTGCTACTGCCAGACCAATGTTCACCTCAGGCAGCAACACAATCTCATTTTGACCCAGCTGGCTGTTCAAAATCGGATGCCGGGTCAGTGCCCAGGCTACGGTTTTCACAATTAGAGCGGTCAGCGACACCTTCTTATCACCCGCGTGAGATTTTGCTTGCTCCCATAAGGCCAGGGTTTTTTCCATATCGATATCAATTTCAAGTTGAATCGCTGGAATCGTCTGTGCTGAAAGGGCCATGTTCATTGCAATGGCTTTTCTCATGCCTGTGAACGGTATCGTGCGCATTCCTCTGTTTTGAACCAACGTACCCGTTTCAGGAGCAGCTATCGTCGTGGGAGGTTCGGATTCAGAAAATGTGCGCACGTCGGCCTCTTGGATGCGGCCGTTCGGTCCCGTGCCCTTGACCAGCCTCAGCGCGATTCCGGTTTCGCGAGCCAGGCGTTTCGCTGCAGGTGTAGCGGGCAATTTGCCATTGCCGGATGTCTGTGCGCCGAATTGTTCCACGTCGCTGCGGGTCACCCTTCCGCCTGGCCCGCTGCCCACAATACTCAACACATCCACTCCTCGGTCAGCAGCGACGCGCGCGGCGAGCGGAGTTAACTTGCTGGGTAGCAGCACCGCCTTGGAATCTGCAACAGGAGGCTCCGCCAACTCTGCGGCATGGAGGACGGCGCCACGCGAATTCGAGGAATCTGCTGCCCTGTCTGCCGGCAAAGATTCGCCTGGTTTCAGAATATAAGCAACGATTTCTGTCACGGGAACCGTGTCGCCTGCTTTGTATCGGATTCCAGCCACTATGCCTGCTTCCGGAGCCTCCACTTCCATGCTGATTTTGTCGGTGGTGACCTCTGCTAGAATGTCGCCGGCCTCCACGTGATCGCCCTCTTTAACCCTCCACCCTACGATCTCGGAAACCTCCTGGGTGAACCCGAACTTGGGCATAATGACTTCTTTCACAGCCGACTCCTAGTAGATGCCCTTAACCAGTTTGCGAGCTTCTTCAACAATATTCTCAACCTGGGGTACGGCATGAGATTCCAGGGTGCGATTGTACGGGATCGGCATGTCTAACCCGGCTAGACGGCGAATGGGCGCATCCAGATAATCGAAGGCCCTGCTCTCTGCAATTTGTGCTGCAATCTCGCCGCCGAAGCCTCCCATCTTGACAGCCTCGTGCACGATTAATACCTTTCCAGTCTTGATCACAGACTGGACAATGGGACCAAGGTCCAATGGACGGAGTGTGCGCGGGTCAATGATTTCAAGCTCAATGCCTTCTTTCGCAAGGATATCGGCTGCCTGTTGCGCGCGCATAACTTCCACCGAGGTGGCAACAACAGTCAGATGCCTGCCTTCACGAACGACCATGGATTGGCTCAATGGGGTGGTGTACCATTCTTCGGGGACAGGGCCTTTCATCTTGTAGAGCAGTTTATGCTCAATAAAGATTACGGGATTATTGTCATAGATTGATGCAAGCAACAGACCTTTCGCGTCTTGCGGTGTGGAGGGCATGACAACCTTCAGACCTGGAACATTCACAAACCATGCTTCAAGGCTCGCAGAATGTTGTGCGGCTGCACCTGTACCGGATCCACTGGCAAGGCGCATGACCATCGGAACAGTGGCTTTACCACCGAACATGAAGCGCATTTTGGCAGCTTGGAGCGTTAATTGCTCCATGGCTAGCACCACAAAATCACTGAACTGCATCTCGCCGATCGGGCGCATCCCGGTTATCGCGGCTCCAACACAGGCCCCAGCGATGCCAGCTTCTGAAATGGGCGTATCGATAACACGTTCAGGACCGAATCGATCGATCAAACCGGCAGTCACACCAAACGCGCCGCCATATACACCAATATCTTCACCGATCACAAAAACGGATGAGTCTTTTTCCATGGCCATCCGCATGCCCTCTCGCAGGGCTTCCGCGTAGGATAGCTCACGCATAGACGCCCTCCAGAATATCTTTCACGTC
>JAJYOH010000441.1 GCA_021796315.1 Chloroflexota bacterium | reverse complement strand
CATGCTTCCGCAGGAAGAGCTGACACGTGTCAGTCCAGCCGAAATAGGACAATATTACGTGGAGCGCCGTGACGCATCTTAACATTCCGCCCACTCGCAGCAATCTGCTGCGCATGAAACAGGAATTGCAATTTGCACGCGAGGGATACGAGATCCTGGATCGCAAGCGCGAGGTGTTGACTACCGAACTTATCCGTCTTGCTCATGATGCTGGAGCATTGCAGGAGAAAGTCTGGAAGTTGTTGGAAGAATCTTATCTTGCCCTGGAACAGGCAAAACTGACCATGGGACAGGATCACGTTGAATGGGCCGCTCTGGCAATGAGCCAGACTGTTGATGTTCAACTCAAATTTCGGGGAGTGATGGGCGTTCCGATCCCGCAGGTCGAGTCGCGCGGCGCCCCTCTGGAAATGACTTATAGCATGGGCGCTACGAGTGCGACCCTGGATGAGACAAGCGCCGCTTTCCGGGACGTTTTGAATCACATTCCAGAACTTTCCGAGCTAATGACAGCGGTGTGGAGGTTGGCAGGAGAACTGCGCAAGACTCAGCGCCGGGTCAAAGCCCTGCAGTATATTTTTATCCCCGAATACGAAGAGACGGTTCTATTCATCAAAAGCGCACTCGAAGAGCGGGAACGTGAAGAGACATTCCGCCTGAAATGGCTAAAGACGAAAATGGCCAAAAAGGCTGCCGCAGAAACTGCACTTGAATGAGATTGGCTTCGCGTGAATTCGTGGATAATGCAAAGAATTCAATCAGGACAGAGGTGATTTGATGGAAATTGGCATCCTGGGTACCGGAATGGTTGGACGGACTATCGGTTCCAAGCTGATCCAGCTTGGACACGACGTCTTCATGGGCGCGCGCGATGCGGATAATCCCAGGGCTATTGCCTGGGCCAAGGAGGAGGGCCAGCGCGCTTTATACGGGACTTTTAAGAACGCGGCGGCCTTCGGTGAAATTGTTTTCAACTGTACCTTGGGGACTGCGTCGCTGGATGCTTTGCGCCAGGCCGGAGCCGGCAATTTGAAAAACAAGATACTGATAGACACCTCAAATCCCATCGACTATTCAAGGGATGATCTAATCCTTTCGGTTTGTAACGGAGATTCATTGGGCGAGCAAATTCAACACGCCTTCCCTGAAACGCTGGTGGTAAAAACCCTGAACACAATGAATTGCAACCTGATGGTTGAGCCAGCAAAACTCCCTGAACGGACCGATGTATTCGTCAGCGGGAATGATATTGAAGCCAAGACCGTTGTAATTGGAATCCTGCGCGATTGGTTTGGCTGGAGATCGGTGATCGACCTGGGCGATATTACCACCTCACGGGGTGTGGAAATGCTGCTTGCCCTTTGGCTCGATCTGCGACGCGTTCTTCCCTCTGATCGATTTAATATAAAAGTTGTGAAGTCCTAAAACGAATCCGCAGAACCAGGCAAATATGATTTCGTTCTTATTTATCGAACAGTGTACCGGGAGGCAGATCAATGAATTCGCTGGCAGATAAGAAGATCCAAGTTGTTGTGCTGGAAGGTCAGAAGAATAAATTGGCAACAGAGATAAACAAAGCAAGCCGGCAATACAAGCTCGGCTTATGGGGTGTATTCATAGGAATATTTCTAATTCCAATTTACGGGATTGGCGTTGTTCTATTGATTGCAGGCGGACTTGTTGCACTTATAAATGCCAATAAGCGGGCTAAATACCGGGATGAGTTGGAAAACCTCGAGTCTCAAATTTACAAGTTGAATTCATCCATGGCATAATGGGACCGAGCAATTTTATACATTTTGGGGAACTTGAGCGCCAGTATGCACAGCCGGTGAAGTCAAGTGTGTACGAATAGACATTAGCGCAAATAATCTGTGTCACTACTCATAACTAGTTCCAAGATCCGGTTTTGGGTTGATACCCAAGCAGGTTGGAAAGACCAGGGGGCAGCATAGTCATAGTCTTTTTCGTGGGGTGCAAATTACTGATATGGCGTTGTAATAGGACACTTTTCCGAATCGGCTTCCATCTGATGTGGGAAATTGTTTGGCCGTCTTCAACTCTTTAATTTTTTGCATACACAGCTAGTATAATTTCTGATGTTGCAAAATTATTTGTACAATTATGATTGCGCCTTGTTAATCATCCAGGCGGAACCGGAAAGTATTTTTCATGGAACAATTCCTTAGCACCGAGACCCTCATTATTGGACTACTTCTAACTGCCTCGCTGGTGGCCATAGCTGTGCGTCGTTTTCGTATTCCTTATACAGTGGCGTTGGTAGTCGTAGGCCTGTTGATCACGTTCCGTTCCCCGTTGGAATTCGAACTCACGCCGGAATTGATCCTGGCATTATTCCTCCCTCCGCTGGTATTTGAAGCTGCCTTTCACCTCAACATTACCGAATTACGGCGGAACCTGTCTGCCATTATCCTGCTGGCAGTACCCGGCGTGATTTTAACAACCTTGATCGTTGGCGGCATATTGGCCTTGGTCACTCCAGTGGGATTGCCGCTGGCCATGGTCTTTGGCGCGCTCATCGCCGCCACCGACCCGATCGCAGTCGTAGCCCTCTTTCGGAAACTGGGTGTCCCCAAACGGCTGGCGGTCTTGGTTGAAGCGGAAAGTCTGTTCAACGACGGCACTGCCATCGTGACCTTTAATCTCATGCTGGCTATCGCGCTGACCAGCCATTTTGACTTGGTTGGCAGCATCCTTGAATTTTTTCAAGTGGCAATCGGTGGGATCATTGTCGGGCTGGCCTTGGGTTGGATCATTGCTCAGTTGATCGAAAGGGTGGATGATTATTTGATCGAAACGACTTTGACAACTGTGCTGGCTTTCGGCGCCTACTTATTAGCCGAGAGACTGCATCTCAGCGGCGTGCTGGCCGTGGTCGCCGCCGGTTTGGTCAATGGTAATATCGGGCCGCGCGGCATGAGTCCCACCACCCGCATCGTGTTGTTCAATTTTTGGGAATACGTTGCCTTTCTGGCAAACTCATTGGTCTTCTTGTTGATCGGGTTGAAGGTCAATATTTCGGCCCTGGTCGTTTCATGGCAACCCGTCGTCTGGGCCATACTGGCTGTATTGGTAGCGCGCGTCATTATTGTTTATGGATTGAGTTGGGTCGTCAACCGTGTGGCCGAGCCGGTCTCGACCAACTGGCAGCATGTCCTTTCGTGGGGCGGTTTGCGCGGCGCCATCTGTCTGGCGCTGGTTCTCAGCCTTCCAGCCTCTTTTGGCAGTAACCGCGATCTATTGCAGGTGATGGCAGTCGGTGTGGTGTTGTTTACATTGTTGGCGCAAGGCACAACCATACATTTTCTGATTGACAAACTGCATATCGTTGTCCGCACTGAAGGACAAATTGATTATGAAATTGGCCACGCGCGTCTGGCTTCGTTACGCGCCGCGGACGCGCGCCTCGACCGTTTATATACTGAGGGATTAATTTCCACTCACACTTTGGAACGATTAAAGCCCTTTATCACACAGCGCGCCGCCTCTCTGGCTGAGACTGTGCACGCAGTTCTGCGCGCCGACCCCGCGCTGGAGGCCGAAGAACTTGATACCGGTTGGCGTGAGATTTTGCGCGCCCAACGCAGTGCGCTGCTGGGGTTGCGACATGATGGTGTCATTGCTGACGACACGTTCGAGACGCTGACAACTGAGGTGGATGCCCAGCTGAGTGAAGGTCCGGCTGCGATACCAGCGCGCAGTGAAACGAGCACACAATTTCTTGAGGTGCCCATCCCGTCTAATGCCAGGGCTGTAGGTAAAGTTGTTGCCAGGCTTGGCCTGCCGCGCTCGGCAGTATTGGTATCGATAAAGCGTGGTGATGAGGTTATCATTCCGCGCGGAGATACCCGCTTGCAATCTGGTGATGTTATGACTTTACTATGCAAACGGGAGCAAACCGAAGATGTCGAAAATGTTCTGACCAAAGAGAGGGATAAGCGAACTCCATTGAAGAGGCTGCAATGAAGCCTCGGCCAAGATCGGGTTCAGCTCTTTCTGTCATTCACTCTCACCTGACAGCTCTTTATGGTGAAGCGCTTGGAAATGATGCTTTCAGACGTTTGCACTCCATTCTGCGCGCATATCGTCCTCGATTACGCCGCAAAACCAGGCATCAAATCTCTGAACGCGATTCCATTTTGATTACCTATGGGGATCAATTACAGCAGCCGGATGTCCCACATTTGCAAACGCTGGCTGATTTTTGTGAAAAGCATCTGACCGGACTCATCAGCGGATTGCACATCCTGCCCTTTTTTCCATACTCGTCCGATGACGGTTTTTCGGTCATCGATTATCGCACGGTCGATCCGGACCTCGGAGCGTGGGCGGATGTCGAACGGCTGGGCCGCCGCTTCCGGCTGATGTTCGACGCGGTTATCAATCACTTATCCGCGCGCAGTGCCTGGTTTCAAGCGTTCCTGCGTGACAGCCCCATATATCAAGATTACTTCATCACGGTCGAAGGCAACCCCGACCTGTCGCAAGTCGTCCGTCCGCGTGCCTTGCCGCTCCTGACCCGCTTCGATACACCTTCCGGCTCGAAACAAGTTTGGACGACATTCAGCGAAGATCAGGTTGATCTCAATTATCACAACCCGGCAGTTCTGCTTGAGATCATCGAAACATTATTATCCTACGTTGCTCACGGCGCGGAATTTATCCGGTTGGACGCGATTGCATATCTCTGGAAGGAAATCGGTACTACCTGCATCCACCTGCCGCAGACTCATGGCGTCATTCAACTCTTTCGTGCGGTGCTCGACAATTTTGCTCCACAAGTCATGTTAATCACCGAAACGAATGTGCCTCACGCCGAGAATATCTCCTACTTCGGTGATGGAAGCAATGAAGCGCAGCTGGTTTACAACTTTGCGCTGCCGCCGCTGGTTTTGCACATGTTTTATACGGGCGATGCTCGTGTGCTCTCGGCGTGGGCGGCGGAGCTTAAGCTGCCATCTGACCAGACTGCTTTCTTTAATTTCCTTGCATCTCATGATGGGATTGGTATCAATCCGGTGCGCGGTATCCTGTCTGATGTCGCCATCGAAGCGATGATCGAGCAGGTCAAAGCTCACGGTGGGTTAGTGTCTTATAAGGACGATGCCAACGGTATACAGCAACCTTACGAGCTAAACATTAATTATTTCGATGCGCTCTCCAATCCGCAAACGGCAGAGCATCTGGACATACAAGTCGATCGTTTCATAGCCGCACAGGCCATTATGCTCGCGCTCGTCGGCTTGCCCGGCATCTATTTTCACAGCCTGTTTGGTTCACGCGGCTGGCCG
>JAJYOH010000440.1 GCA_021796315.1 Chloroflexota bacterium | reverse complement strand
TGAGTGCCCCATGAATATGCCGGAAATTTTTCATACTTTGTGCGGCCTGGTCTTGCAGTTGTATATTCTCAGTCAGGCCTTGCACGGCAGCAATCTCTTCAGGAATGTTGCCTTTCTTTTCCAGCCATGCTGCAACACTGTTATAGGCTAGTTTCGCATGATTACGTGCCCAGGCTTTGTAGATTTTTGAGTCTTCGAGCGATCCGTCAGCACCGAGCAGCATTTCAACAACAATGGAAAGGCGATCCTCGTTGAAGTTCAAGGATGTAATGTTGGTTGAAACCTTTTCCGGCAGCATAGGAAATATTTCGGCAGCAGTATAGACTGAGGTAGTGTTATTGCGTGCGTGTTGATCAATCGCTGATCCATTGGTAATGGAAGAATCCACGTCTGCTATGGCAACGAGGATCTTTATCTTACCTGCCGGCATTGACTCGGCAACGGTAAGCTGATCGAGGTCACGCGAGTCATCGTTATCAATGGAAGCCCACAGAAGGTCCCGCATGTCACGAATACCAGGGTGATCTTTGGCTGCTGCATTCTCTGTTACTGCAGGTACATGCAGCCGTCCAAGTTCAGCGAGTGCTTCGGTGGAAAAGTCAGGGAACAAGCCGCGTTCAAGCATTACCCTGTGGGCAATGCTCCTTAAAATCGCGCGATGATTTTGATCATTTGTATTCATGCCATATCCTTCTCGATGCAAGTTGCGTTCGCGAGAAACTCTAATCCGGTATATTTTCCACCATTGCCCGGTTTCTGTATTCATTATATTCAGGTGGCAGGCAATCGTATTCCTCATCCATCAAAGGCGACGAGATCATGAAATCTGCGGTTGCCCGATTGCATGCGATGGGAATGTTCCACACTACGGCCATCCGTAAGAGCGCTTTTATATCCGGATCGTGAGACATGGACTCAAGCGAATTGGGGTATCTCGTCACTAGATGACTCAATGACGACTGAACTCACTCACGGTGCGCAAGAAGCTGATTACATCATCCCGGCCTAGAACACCGAGAATCTGATCGCCTGCCATAACGGGCAACTGGTTGACACCGTCCCGATCCATTTCCCCGAGAGCATCCACCAGCTCCGCCTCAGGCCGTATCCATTTCATTTTTGCAACCGGTATCATCACCTGGGAGGCAGTTGTAGTTAACCAATCAGAAGATGGAATGGCTTTGACATTATGCAATGTTAGCAAGCCAGCAACCCGCCCATCCTGTTTGACCACCAAACTGCGCTGGCCGTTCCCCAGGATGTGCTCATGGATTAGTTGCTGCAGAGTGGCATTGGGCAAAATCGCGGTGTAGTCGCGGCGCATTGCATCCGCCACATGATGACCACCCAACAAGTCATGGATCGTTTGCTGGTGGATCTGTGAAGATGCGGCGCTTTCCAGGAACCAACCGATAAAGGCAATCCATAAGCCGTTGCCGAAATTGCCGCTGAACATCTGCCACACTCCCAGGCCGATAAATAGATATGCTATAAATCGACCCAAATCTGCGGCGATAAGGGTAGCCCGGCGCAAACTATGTGTGGTTCCCCAGATAATGGCCCTAAAAACTCGGCCGCCATCCAACGGAAACCCCGGAATCAAGTTGAAAAGTCCCAACGTGCCGTTGATATATGCCAGATATTCTGCAAGCGCCAACAATGGAGCAAACCTGCTGACTACAGGTTGCAGCAGGCTAAATAAAATAGCCAAAGCAAAACTCGTAATCGGGCCTGCAATGGCGATCCAGAATTCGGCGATGGGGCTGGGTGGTTCGGCTCCGATCTGGGCAACGCCACCAAAGACAAAGAGCGTGATACTGCGCACTGGCACTTTGTGGCGTAATGCCACCACCGAATGTCCCAACTCATGCAGCAGTACACTGCCAAACATTAGGATGACCGTCACCGCGCCCACGATCCAATATTGTGTCACGGACCAGTTCTTGAATTCTGCAGGAAAATAACTGGTGGCTAATGACCAGGTAAGCAATGCAAAAATCAAGAACCAGGAATAATCCAGTCCAATTGGGATTCCGAGAATGCGTCCCAGGGAAATTGAGCTTCGATTCATGTTTGATCCTTCCTTTCACATAATTAGACAACATGTAATTCGATTACCTGACGAAAATGAAAGCCGTAGATCGCGAATGTGATCGCCAGCGGGAACAGACGCGGACGCCGGAACAGAGTCCAAAAAAAGAGTCGCCAGTAATGGACGCGCTCTACGCCGCGGATTCCGAGTTGGTAAATGGACCGTCCCAGGGCCAGGATATATTGCGGCTCCAATTGGACTCTGATTTTGGGCGGCCGGTACTCGCGCAGAAATGTCAAAACGCGCTCGTAATAGAGGTGGGGCGCATAAATTTGTTCAAGGATTTTGCGGTAGCCTTCCCGCAGTGGTTCCAAACCCATCCTGGGGATGATGTTGGTCGAGCCATCCACGTTATCGCCTGAAAATTCCTTTACCAGGCGGCCTTCTTTTTGCATGCGCTCATACAGGCGCGTTCCTAAAGGAGCTTGCAGTAACCCGACCATGGCCGTCACAATGCCGCTCTTTTGAATGAAGTCAATCTGCTGTTGGAAGATCGAGGGGGAATCATTGTCGAACCCGACGATGAAACCGCCCTGTACCTGGAGACCTGCGCGCTGGAGTTGTTTGACGCTCTCCACCAGATCGCGGCCCTTGTTTTGGTTCTTACTGCATTCGGCCAGGCTGTCTTCATTGGGTGTTTCGATCCCGACAAATACTGTGTCGAACCCGGCTTCTACCATAAGCCTGAGCAGTTCTGGATCATCGGCCAGGTTGATGGATGCTTCTGTGCTGAACGGCATACCGGTTTTACCCTTACGCCATTCAATTAAGGCTGGCAGCACCTCCGACTTGATCTGCTTCTTGTTGCCGATAAAGTTATCGTCCACGAAGAAGATGCTCTTGCGCCAGCCAAACGCGTAGAGGCTATCCAACTCGGCAATGATCTGCGCGGTGGTCTTGGTGCGCGGGCGATGACCCAATAACATTGTCACATTGCAGAAGTCACAATTGAACGGACAGCCGCGCGAGAACTGAATACTGATCGTATCGTAATGTTTGAGATCTGCCAGCTGCCAAAGTGGGACGGGGGTTTGGTGGATATCGGGGAATTCCGCAGACGTGTAAACGCGTCCAGCTCGACCCTGTTCCAGGTCCCGTAAGAACGGCATTAGCGTCTCCTCAGCCTCGTTCAAGACAAAATGGTCCACGTCCGGAAATTGCTCATGTTCCATCGTGAAGAGCGGGCCGCCTGCCACTACTTTCACACCGGCTGTCTTACAGCGACGGATGACTGCGCGCGCTGATTCGCGTTGCACGATCATGGCGCTCACGAAGACATAATCGGCCCATGCCAGATTATCATCTGTGAGACTGGTCACGTTGAGATCAACGAGCCGTTTTTCCCACATGGAAGGAAGCATGGCCGCGACGGTCAACAGCCCCAGCGGAGGCGCGCCAGCCTTTTTGTGAATAAACTTGAGCGCGTGTTTGAAACTCCAAAAAGTGTCGGGGAACTCGGGATAAACCAACAATATCCTTAAGGGTATCTCCTTCATTCATGCTCCTTCAGAAAATCGCTTAAGATTTTCTTCCACTTATCAGACGTAATAGGATAACAAATATTACCGCTCCAACAAACGCAACCAGGATGGACTGCAGGTTGATGCCTGACATCGCATCGCCCATATGGAAGAAATAGGACGCAATCCAGCCTCCTAACAATCCGCCAATCACGCCGACGATGATGTCACCGATACATCCGTAACCGCCCCCTTTTACAACCAATCCGGCCAACCAGCCCGCGATCAAGCCAACGATAATCCAGGAAAGTATTCCCATTCAAATCCCCGTTTCTTTTTATGATGTTTTTTAGTGTGCTCATGCGAGGGAACTTTGTTTTCGCATGTACATAATCTTCCAATTGGTCATCTGCCTGCGATGACTGAATCAGCTACTAATGAACTCGCCAGAGTCATACTTTCTTTTGATTTTGAAAACTGGCAAAGTCTGCCGTACACAAATACGATTGGATAGGCCAGCAAGGCAAGCAAATCCATGGCAATAAAAAACACTTTCAGTTTTATCCTCTTTTCTTCCAACCCATACTTGAAAACAGTAAATACCATTTCGTCATTCGGGTACCTACTTTACCTTTCCGCTTTTCTTATCAGATCCGGTAAGCGGGTCTCCGTCAATGTTTCCGTCACTGGCAGCCATAGGTGATCGTGCTGGTGCTTGCTCGCCAGTCCTTGTTGAAGGCTTCGACCGAATAACTGAGTGTCCTTCCCGTGGAAACAAAGCTGACATCAATATATGATGTGGAATTTGGTGCCAGAGTCGCGATTACCTGTTGATCCCGATAGACTCTATAGCCTTCTTCGTTATTGGAGCGATCAGTCCAGCCAAGGTTCATTGTCATGTTGCCGCCACCAACAACAAATACACAGGTGTAATTGTAAGCTGACCAGACCGGCGTGTTAGGCGGGAAAGGTGTGGATATTGGCGAGGCAATCACCGTCGGAGTATATATTGGGGTGATGATAATTGTTTGGGCCTGGGTGGGATTAACCTGCAATGTCATCGTTGCATCAGTTGTTTGGGTTGGCGAACCAGGTCTGCCCGGAAGGCTACAGGCTGAAAGAACAGCCACAAGCGAAAGAGCTATCGATAGAAGTCTGGTTGAGTTTGCCTTTGCCATATCCATATCCTACAACAAATACTCCTTGACCGCATCCCTCGGCCGGGGAATATTCATCTCCGCCAGTTGGGGGAAAATGCGAAACAAAGCACGCGCCGCCAGTGCGCAGAGACAACCGATTGCGCCTCCAACCATACCGGCGAACCAGGCGACCAGCGAAATCAACAAATGATCAATGAAAAACGGCATTAACATCGTTGCTTCTCCTACTTGGTTGAATTATTTCTTGCCTCACTTGGCCATCAGCACGAGCGAGAGGTTATCCACCGAAGCGTCGTCGTAACTTCCATCGGTGCATACGAACAGCATGCTAACTGCGATACTCCGCGTGCCTGTAGGCATAAGTGCTTTTGATAGTGGGGCTCGGATTGTTCATCCTGTTGTTGACAAGGTATCTGTCAGAACAGGGAGTTCCGTAAACTCCCGCTATCCTTATTTTATGGAGCCGGAGGCGTTGGGTACGGCGTTGGAACAGCTCCCGAACAAATATCCGGCGGCGTCTTCAGGAAATCATTGAATGTCATATTACGGGTAACGCTGTCGCCGCTGCCAGGACCAAACGGCCCGGCTCCATAAAATAAGGATAGCGGG
>JAJYOH010000439.1 GCA_021796315.1 Chloroflexota bacterium | reverse complement strand
ACGCGAAGGCAGAAAGAAAATAGTCAAGCCGAGCAATCCGATACAAAGTCCAAGTAGACCAAACTGGCCGGTCACGAATCCGGCCCAAAGCTGGAGGCGAATCCAAACATCCGCAATTGACGCGCTAAAGAGATAGCCCCGATAAAGCTGTCCGGAAACTAACCACCATTCGCGTCCCCAAGTCACCGGGTCACCCCAATCAATGGGCGGATGCGATGAAGCCCATACTGGCAACAACAGGTACGGAATCAAACCAATCATTATCCAAAGAAGAGTCCAAAACGCGGATTTCCAATCTAATTGCCAGCCTTTCCAAAAAGTTTTTTTGGCGTCAACATCCGATGACAGGCTGATCGAACGAACCAGCAAGGCAATAGGGATCAAAAAGATGATGGTCGCGTGAACGCCCAGCCCCAAGCCAAGCATTAGACCAAGTACAGCATCTTCGTATCCACGCCGCATATTTAGAATTCGATAAACGGAAAGGTATATGACCGCAGCTACAAAAAATGCATTGAGGGCATACACCTCTGTGATGACCGCTTGTGACCAAGCCAAAGATGAAAGACCAAATGCAAACCCCGAAATGAGGGCTGGCATTGAGCTATGCAAACCTTTTTGAGAATCCAGATAGCGCTTCACTAGAGCATAGACCACAAGCGAGGCACAGACCATGGCCAACGCTGAAAGCAAATTTGTACGGTATGCAAGCGATCCAATCGGTATTCGTTGAAAGAGCCGGGCGAGAATCAAATAGACTGGATAACCAGTCGGGTGCGCGACTCCGCCGGTAGCGGCAGCCGCGATCAAGTCACCGCCATCGGCGCCATTGTTCGCCCAAGTCAGGCCTGGCGCCAGCGTAGCAAGATAAACACACGTCAAGGCACACGCCAGTACAAGCGGTGAGATACGATCAATCCATGAGAGTAGATTATTTTTCATCAAGATTAAACAACAAGCAGCGGAATGAATCAGCCAGTGATTCTCCGCTGCTTGTTTGATCCCATAAAAGGAAAATCTATGGATTGGTCACGAGCACATATCCGCCGCTCTCGCTGGCAGATGCACACTCCAGTCCATTTACCACAGTAGTTGTTAACGCCGTCCACACCTGTCCGTCAAAAGTATAAATCTGGGCAGTGGTATTGGGCACCTGAGCAAAGCAAATTTGCACATTTCCCTGAGTACTTGTCAGACCCGGCAGAGGTTTGCCTGAAAGTTGATATCTCAGATCACAAACTCCCGCAAGGTAGCTCGTAGTTTTTGTCGGTTTGCCTTGCAGAGTATTGAAAGGCAACAGGATGGCGTGTAAAGTAATATCTGATTCTAATTGCTGGACTGATATTGTACAAACCCCACCCACAGAATAATTTCCCAGACCAGATATAGGAGGAACTACCGGCGGTGGAGGCAGAACGGTGCCTTTATGATTGCCAGGAGCTAGCAGTGCAGAGGCATTCTGACTTTGAACCACGATACCATTATTCTGCCACGGCAATTTGCCTGCCGAAACGATCTGGTTACCAGCCAGGAGCAGAACACCGAGCAATAGTGCTGCCGCGCTTATGAAACGGATTGATTTATTCATTGATTTTCTCCTTTCGCATTATTTATACTAACAGAACCTTGAGTCAATCACGATACGGATTTCGTCCGGATTCATGGAGAGCGAAAAATCACATCTATATTCAAATCAGTAGCGAGGGTCGTTTGGAATAAAAGATCCTTGCCCTGTAGAACTCCACCGGATGACGCTGAGATAATATTGACATTATTCGGTAGATGAATGCGCAATGTAAGCGGAATAGCAACAGTCCCAGGTTGTTTTCGAACAGTTAGGTTATACGTAAACGCATGCGTCACCGTATCTTTCACGAGAATTTGTGCGGCGGGGAGCGCAAACTGCATTGTGGTCGTGATGGTTTGTCCGCCGGGGACAACCAGCATCGTGCCAAACCCTTGCAAGCCCTGTTCGCCTTCATCCAATATATCGACTTGGGGAGCCACTGGCTGGTTAAGGATCATCCAGGAAGCGGGAATGCTTTGCGGCACAGCGGAGTTCAAAGTTGTACCCAACGGAACATAGATTCGCATGTAATCCCAATAACAGCGATCAATCGGATAATACTCCTCCGCTGTGACTTCCACATTTCCTCCTCTTGGAGCGCAGGGAATATCCGCTGAGGCATGGTTGGCATGGCTCACAACAAGATTCCCAACCGGTGCGGAAAGATTCGTCAAATCCACATCGTACGCCAGGCTGGTTACAACCACAGCCGTGGTTTTGTTGAAACCCACATTGGTATCGATCACTGTAAGGAAATCGCCGCCGTTGGAATATAAAGCCCCATTCCAATCCCTGCGTGCCAGCACGGATTCCATATCGGGGTTATCCATTTGCAAAATAAGATGCCGCTCCTGCAATGCCCGCAGAAAGGTCTGCGATAAGGGACGCCATTCGCTGGTACCATCCCTCAAGACTTTTTGTATGACCGCATTCGTGATGGTGCGGATAAAATCCTTGCCATAATCCCCGCCCGGCGAAAGCGGCTGTTCACCGGACTGAGGCAACTTGGAAGCCCGCATATAGCTCACTACATTATCTGACGTAATCGGATAAGGAACTCCCGACACGTTTAAAGGGCCCAAAGTTTGCAGCAGCATGATCAGCATCTGCTGATCGAAGGCAATCACGCCATTCACTGTGTTCTGGTGAGTATAGGCATACAACTCTTTTAGATACAAAACGGCTGTTGGAAAATCCGGGAACCAATTGACATCCCGCAGGATCAAGACCGGGCTGTCCATGTATTGGTTCAATTGCCAGGGAGCCATCGGATAGGGCATGGACCAATTGTCCAAACTGCCCGAGTCTTCGAAGGATAGATCAACCACATGTCCATGATCCAGAACCAGCTTGCCAACTGCAGTAATGAATCCGCCTGTGGGCCTCAGTTCATCTTCATTTTGAACCAGAAGCAGATAGGTTTTGGGACCATCCTGCCCAGCACCCAGAACCGATGGAAGGGAAATCGCCAGCGATAGCCCATCCCCTATCCAACTCATGCCCGGATCCAATTTTTGGGTGATGAGATTCTGAATAGATGGAGAAAGTACACTGATATCCAATTGTTCTCGCGCCGTGCGCGCCTGTTGAAATTCAATCTGGGCTTGCTGCAATAACGGCTGTGCGCTGGATAGTTGATTCACCAAACCAGACAGCCCTGAGGCGTTCGAATTCGTTGAGGAATAGGAGGTTGATTCCAGCACTGGTCCGAAAGCCTGATTGGCGTCCTGAGCCAAAGCAGTTAGATGCTGTGCCAAATCCAAAAGATTGCCTGCTTGGGAAAGATCACCTCCATACGTGGGGACCCAACTTAGGGACGGACCCAGCCATAAGATTGGCTGCACTTCTGTTTTCAATGAGGTGAGATCCGCATCCAGCCGGGGCAACGAAGCGGATGCTTGTCTTAAGCCGTTCAGGCTCATCGTCGAGGGCAAGCTTTGTTCCAGATCCGTGACGTCACTTCGCACCTGCTGCAGGAGGCCGTAGATTCGATACGCTTTGATTCCTGCAAAAATCAGTACGAACAGGAGCAGACTGCCGATGACTGCCAGAGCAATCCGTTTTGCCGACTTTCCACGTGTGGGCCGCGACAAATTGGCAGGATGAGATTCTCCATGTCCCTGATCCAATTCGGATCGTTGAAGATGTGTTTCCCAATACAGGATGATATCCGCGAACCTTTTCATACCATTGCGATGCCAGTCACTTAGTGTGCTGATGGGCGCCACCTCGGGTTCATTCCCAACCAAGAGATATTTTGCTTTTTCCGAATCAGAGAGCGCGCCATCCGAGCGTCCGTACACGAACCATTGAATGGCCGGATCAATCCCACCCCATGCGTCCCGCAGAGACGAAGGAGTCGGAGTTCCATACACCAGAGGCGCAAAATAACGCGCCGCCAGAATTCCAAACTCTCCCCAACGAGTATCAAGGCGTTTGCCTTGCCGAGGCGGCGTAGCGGGACGCATACGCGGGAAAAGATTAATGATCGCGGTCACCAACTGCTGGCCTTTCCCCTTTTCAGACAGACCTGCCAAACTCATCGCTGCGGCCTGCACCATGCGGCTTTTTGTCCACGGATGATGATCAAGATCCGCGGGAGACGAAAGATGCTCCAAAATTTCTTTTAGAGCATCTGCTGGTTCATCGCCTAAAATAGGAGTGACAACGCCAGGTTTCATTCCTGCATTCCGGACTTGGAAGAAGCTAGCTCACAAATTTTCGCAAAGCCTCGGTTGATCAAATCACATAGTTCCCTTGCAATATCTTCCGGCGAACGATCCGGCAACTGTCGGTCCGAAATGTCATAAGGGATTCCATCCACTACTTCCGAGAGAAGATGAACCCGGTTCAACAGATGAGGAAATTCCACCAGCAGTGCCTCCTTCTGTCCGCTTTCCATGGCCAGGATCAGGTCATATGTCTCTAAACGCGGAGGCAGGATGGCTTGTGTGATATGCGAGCTGATATCCACACCGATCGTCGAAGCGGCCCGAACTGCCTCTGCAGCAACCTGCAAACCGGAAATAGCCCACGTTCCGGCGCTATCCACTTCCCAATCATTACGGCAGCCATTCTTGATCAATGCCTGCTCAAAACACGCCGCTGCAATGGGTGAACGAAACTGGTTGGCCTGGCACACAAAAAGGATGGACGGCATAAAATCAATTTCTCAACGATGGAGTGGGCGCTTGTTTCGGAACGAGCAGCCACCCGGAAAAAGCATTGCAGACTTGCGGGAGATTGTTATAGCGCGCAAACTCCTGCGGGTTGGTATCAAGCTTTGCAGAAAGAGCTTCGATGGAACTGTTTGGTTCATCTGCCAGGTAGGTCTCAAAGACAGGCAAACCATGCGCCTCAGTTTGATCCAAGGGGATCACGATTACGATGTTTGAAGGGACAGGAACCCGCAGATTGTAATTAACTGCCAGGATAGCTGCAGAAGTGGTATGGTAATCCGTCTCGTAGCCATTCAGGCTTTCCCCGCCCGCAATCCGGTGAATAATAAATTTTTGATCTATCCCAATGGGCGTATCCCGCGGATAACCGCACGATCCTGCAATGGGGGAGGCCGTTGGAGTTAGCGCATAAACTGATGTAAGCGTTGCAGTACCCTCGGGCGGTAGGAACGGAACAACCAACCCAGGCAGGGTGGCAAGCCATGGACTGGGCGTAAGCGACGGAGTGAAAGTCTGAAACACAAATGGCGATGAAACAAATGTTTTTGGAGAGAAGTCCGGAAGAGAATATCCCCAAGATAATAAATGGAATCTTATT
>JAJYOH010000438.1 GCA_021796315.1 Chloroflexota bacterium | reverse complement strand
AGATGACATGATTTTCTTCGGTTATGTTCAGCCCGCGCTCCTCGGGCGGTTTGCGCTGTCTATTAATTGAACGGATCACATCGGCTTTAAAGTGGGTAATATGAGCCAGGGCGTCTTTCACGGTCCAAGGATCTTTGGTCTCGGATCTGGGCAATAACTTCTTCCATTCATCATTTGTCAGGTTTGAGACCAGGTGATCTAATTGCTGAAATTCTTGGACGGTACGTTCGATAACTTTTGTGCGATTGTGGTGCATAATTTACGAACCTCCTGCTGACTTAATAATACTTCTCAATTCATCCAAATCCAAACTGCTTATTCTTCTCCGCCATCTTGATAAAATAATTCAGCCGCTTTTGGAATTCCTGTGGTCGGTTCCGCGCATTGTCCCGTCAATCCGAGTCGTTGGGAGAATCGGATTGCGCGCTGTGCCACAACTCGCGGAAAGTTTCGCGCACCGAAGCGTCCAATGTTTCTGCAAACTCGATTGGCAGTTTGAGCGTTGCGATCAAATCCTGCGCGTCCGCCAGATCACGCAAACGATGCGGCGCGCTCATTCCAGATGCCAACTTAAGTTCAATGAGTTTTTCCATTGGGATGACGCGCATGCCGCTGCGTTCGGTAAAAACGATGGACGGATCGGGAAACGCCACAGGCTTGGGTTTGCCGTCCCCGGGATAATCGCCTGTGACCAAAATTTCGATCCGCACTTGCGTTTCGACATCTCGAAGTGTCTTTTGCGCTCCCGAAAATGCCAGTGCATATCCGCGCCCTAGGAATCTTTGTTTGAATGTTTCCAGTCCCTCACGCGTCATCAATATATCCACATCCTGTGTCATCCGCACAAATCCATGCGCGGCCAATGCCAAACCTCCAACTAATGCATATGGAATTTTTTCGTCATCCAAACGGCGCGTCAGGTTTTGCAATGTAGTGAAAACGTCTCCGTGTGCCATGTAATAGTTGCTCGCTTCTTTCAGCAACGCGAGATAGTCGTCTTGTAAGTGTCTTTCATACTTTGTCATGGTGTCCTGAAAATATTATAGCACGCATACCGTATAAGGCGAATCAATAATATTTCTCAATTCCTCCAAACCCAAACATCTTATTCTTCTCCGTCATCTTGATAAAATAATTCAGCCGCTTTTTGAACTCCTCCGGCCGATTTCTCGCGCCGTCAATGAAAGCAATTCTGATGCACTTGTAGGTTTCTGAAAAGTTTTGAAAATTCTTCCATGCTTCTTTATTGGCTTTGATCGCTCTTAAAATATTGGCAGGAATTTCGAACTTCTCTGCCGGAATATCGTCCAAAGTTGCCAACACTTCTTTCATCACTTTTCCATCGGCTATCAGTTTCGCTAATCTTTCCTTGTTGCTTTGTGAATATTTCGTTTTGGGATTTCGCCGCGAGAATCGCTGAGCATAGCTTTCGTCATCTATCTTTTTGACGGTGCTGTCGATCCAGCCGAAACATAACGCTTCTTCCACCGCGTCGTTATATTCGATGCGCGGCTTTCCGGTTGTCTTCTTATAATAAACCAGCCAGACTTCTTTTTCTGTTTTGTAGTTCTTTTTCAGCCATCTGCGCCATTCGACCCGGTTGGATACAGATAAAGTTTTCGTGATGTTCATTGTGATTAACCTGTATCTATTTGAACCGCACTCACTATAGAGTCGTCAAACAAGCCTTGATCGAACCGCCAAGAACGCAAAGTTCTTTGTCTTTCTTGGCGAGCTTGGCGGTCTTCGCGGTTCAAAATTGCTCCGGTGATACCATCTATTTTGACTCCCAAACTTTTTGGCTTTTGCTCGTTGCCTCAGCTTGCGGGATCTTCCGCTTGCGATAGCCGTTGTAATCGGGGATGAGGCGGTTGTATTCGCCGTCCATCAGCGGGGACGAGATCATAAAGTCGGCGGAGGCGCGGTTGCAGGCAATCGGGATGTTCCACACGGCCGCCATCCGCAAAAGCGCCTTGACGTCGGGATCGTGCGGCACCGGTTCCAGCGGGTCCCAGAAAAAGATCAGGAAGTTGATCTCGTCTTCCACGATCATCGCGCCAACTTGCTGGTCGCCGCCCAAAGGGCCGCTTTGTAGTTTTGTGATTTTGAATCCAAGCTCGCGTTCCAATATCTCGCCGGTGGTGCCTGTTGCGTATACTTGGTGATGTGCCAACAGGTCGCGGTTGAACTTGGCCCACTCCACCAGGTCCTGTTTCTTGTTGTCGTGTGCTACCAGCGCGATTTTCTTGTCGGGTTCCATCGTGATTTTCTTTTGACTCATGAGATTCCTTGCATCCTTTCTTGAAAATAGTATAGCAGGTTATCGAGCGTATAATCAAGCTGACCAACGAGGAGCAGAAGCGCATGTTCTCACATCTGAAAGATTGGCTCATCGGACCGGCTCTGCCGACGTCCTCCGCCGGGCACAAACAGTTGAACAAAATCCGTGCGTTGGCGGCCTTTTCTCCCGACGCGCTCTCTTCCATCGCGTATGCCAATCAGGAAATTTATCTTGGATTGATCATCGCGGGCAGTGCCGGGTTGGCTTTTGCCTGGCCGATTGGTCTGGCGATCATTGGGTTATTGATCGTCGTTGCGCTTTCTTATTATCAAACCATTCACGGATATCCAACCGGCGGCGGTTCATACATCGTTGCGCGCTCAAATCTGGGGACGATTCCCGGACTAATCGCCGCAGCCGCTTTACTGGTTGATTACATCCTCAACGCGGCTGTCAGTCTGACTGCGGGCGTGGCCGCCGTTGCCTCGGCCTTTCCGGGACTTTGGCCCTACCGCGTTGTGCTTTCGCTGTTTTTGCTGGCTGTCATCACTGTGATCAATTTACGCGGCCTGCGCGAGACCGGCACCGTGATGGCTGTGCCGGTCTATCTGTTCCTGGTTACTTATCTTCCGATGCTGGCTTACGGCGCGGTGCGCTTATGGATCGAAGGTCCGACTCCGCTCACAGCGGCCACCGTTCCCGCAGCTGTTTCGCCCCTGACTTTTTTCCTGATCCTGCATGCCTTCGCTACGGGTTGTACCGCCCTGACGGGCATCGAGGCGATCAGCAATGGCGTTCCGGCATTTAAACCTCCGCAGGCGCGCAACGCTGGTCAAACCTTGATCGTGATGGCGTTATTGATGGGTGCGCTTTTCGTGGGGAGCATTGGATTGACTCAGTTCTTGGGCGTTGTTGCGGGTCCAAACGAGACTATTCTTTCAGCGCTAGCGCGGCGATTGCTCGGAGATGGGTTTTTCTATTTGATAATTCAATTCTCTACTTTGCTTATTTTGGCTGTAGCCGCCAATACCAGCTTCGCTGACTTTCCGCGCGTGGCGGCCATTGTGGCCGCTGACGGTTTCCTTCCCCGCCAACTGCGCGGGCTTGGAGATAGATTGGTCTTTACCAATGGCATCGTGTTACTGGCTGTTGCGGCTGGGATACTAATCGTGTTCTTCAACGGCGATACTCACGCCTTGATTCCATTATTTGCAATTGGCGCGTTCCTGGCTTTTACATTATCACAGGCAGGCATGGTTGTGCATTGGTTCAGGGAAAAAGGTGGCGGATGGATTGTAAAAGCGGTTTTCAATAGTGCGGGAGCTTTAGCAACTGGAACAACTGTTTTTGTGGTGGCGATCAGCAAATTTGTGGAGGGCGCTTGGATTACCGTTTTAGTCATCCCGTTGATCGTGCTGGCGTTTCATCGCGTTCATCTGCATTATCAGGAAGTGAGACAGCAACTTTCCTTGCATGGTTTGCCGCCTTCACTTCGACCTGCCAAACCGGCGCGGGTGGTGATCCCGATCTCAGGCGTGCATCGCGGCATGATCAATGCAGTCTCATTCGCGGAATCTATTTCGTCAAATGTGACGGCGGTCTTTGTCGAAATGGAAGCCGGTTCCGGGTCCCGCGTGAGCGAAGAATGGAAGGAGTGGTGGCCGGATGTGCCGTTGGTTATCGTCCCGTCTCCGTTCCGCTCGATCGTCGGCCCGCTGCTTGAATATTTGGAGAAGACCGATCTGGAGCATAACGACGGTCAATTGGCGGTTGTCGTCCTGCCTGAATTTGTGACAACCTCCTGGTGGCAGAATCTTTTGCACAATCAAACCGCCTGGCTTTTGAAAGCGGCTTTGCTTTATGGCCGCCGCACGATGGGACTGGAGCGCGTTGTGATCGATGTGCCTTATCACCTGAAGATGTGACGCGATTGCCATTGACATTGACTTTTCCAGCCATTGACATGCGGCATCAATTTATAGAGGAGAAAAAAATGCGTACTTTACGAGTGATGGTGATTTTGACTTGTTTGGCAATTTGGGCGGCCTCCTGCGGCCCGCTGCCGGACCACGTTACGATCAATTTTAGCGAACCAACTCAGGATGTGAATCAAATCGTTCAAGCCACGTTTCAAGCGATGACCCAGCAGGCAGCCAACGCGCAACCAGCCGCGACACAGGCCATTCCCGCTGCTCAACCAGTTTCAAGTGCAACCCAAGCCGTTGTTCCCGCGCTTGCACCAACGCTCCATCCCGTTGCCGCAACCGGGAGTATTTCAGGTACGCTGATGTATCCAGCCAGCGGCATTCCTTCTTTGCGGATCGTGGCCTTTCAGGTTGGCGCACCGAACTATTATCACGTTGACACAGCCTTCGGACAAAATTCATATCAGCTTGATAATCTGCCCCCGGGCACATATCGCGTGCTGGCTTACACCATTCCCGGCGGCGGATTTAATTCCGGCCCCGTGGGCGGCTATTCCCAAATGGTACCGTGTGGCTTGCAGTATGGCTGTGACGATCATACTTTGATTGACGTGGTTGTGACTGCCGGTCACGTGACGACTGGTGTCAACCCGAATGACTATTATGCGCCCGAAGGGACTTTTCCTCCCAACCCGGTTCCATAGCCGGACCTTGAGCGGACTCCACGAACCGAGGCAAGGCTTTCTCAAAGTAAGAAAACGAACCGCGAAGCCCGCAACCCTCTACGAGGGCAGGCGAGCGCGAAGGTTTCTTTTTTGAGAAATCCGTAAAGCCGAGGGCCAAGCCATGCCCTTGGCTTTTGCTTGTGTTACATCGCACTGCGTGATTTGGCAAATAACGAATTTCATTCTTGTTCTGTATAGACGGCCGAGTTTGGAAATTATTCCGAGAGGCAGTATAATAGAACGTACGTTCACCTAGAGAAATGAGACTTTATGGACTTTAAACTTCAAGCCCCATTTATTCCAACCGGCGACCAGCCGGAAGCGATCGCTCAACTCGTTGACGGAGTCCGCAAGGGGATGCGACAACAGGTTTTGCTCGGCGCGACCGGTACTGGCAAGACGTTTACGATTGCATCCGTCATCCAGGAATTGCAGAAGCCCGCG
>JAJYOH010000035.1 GCA_021796315.1 Chloroflexota bacterium | reverse complement strand
TGAGCCGCCCGTCTTCTTCGCGGTTGTTGGCCTTCATCCAGCCGTGACGCACGAGCAGGATTTGCATCAGCCGCCGGATCATGTCGGCTTTCAGGTGAGCCGACAAACGGTCCGATGATTCGACCGAGGTTGTCCCCACCAACAGCGGGCGTCCAAGCGTGTGGTAACGCACGATCTCCGTCACAATGGCGCGCAGTTTGGTATCCACCGTGCGATAAATTACATCGGGATAATCCTTGCGGCGGAAGAGCGCCGGCTTCTGTTCGAGATCGCCGCGCCGCGCATAATATGTGTACTGATAATTATCTTCGTCCTTCTTCCTGACTTCCACCAGCGCGGCATTCTTTCCGTACGCCTGATATTCAAGGTTGGTCGGCACCGGCGAAACTTCAAGTTTATAGATCTTGCTGAACTCTTCCGATTCAGTTAACGCAGTGCCGGTCATGCCCGCCAGTTTTTTATACATGCGAAAATAATTTTGCAGGGTAATGGTCGCGTAGGTCACGTTCTCCGGTTCGACGCGCACGCCTTCCTTGGCTTCCACTGCCTGGTGCAAACCATCCGACCAGCGGCGTCCGGGCATGAGGCGCCCGGTGAAATCATCCACGATCACGACCTTGCCGCCCTGCACCAGATATTCCTTGTTACGTTTGAACAAATGCTGGGCGCGCAAAGCCTGTTCGAGATAACCGGTCAGGCGCGCCTGTTCGGGCGTGACATCTTCGGGTCGGTCTGGATCCATGATGGGCTGCCCCAAAAGAGCTTCGACGTGGCTGACGCCGACTTCCGTTAAATTGACAGCGCGGTCCTTCTCGTTGACTTCGTAATCTTCTTCCTTCAACTGCTTGACGACCTGCGCCATCTTGCCGTACCACTCCAAATCGCCCGAAGCCGGGCCGGAGATAATAAGCGGCGTGCGCGCTTCATCGATCAACACATTGTCCACTTCGTCAACGATGGCATAATAATGTCCGCGCTGGACACGGTCGCTGAGACGCGAAGCCATGTTGTCGCGCAAATAGTCGAAGCCGAACTCGGAGTTGGTTCCATAAGTTACATCTGCCGCATAAGCTTCGACACGATCCACCAGCCGCAAATGATGCTGATCCTCGTGCGCAGACTCTTTTTCAAAGTCAACAACAAAAGCTTTTTTGCCGTTCTCCGTCACGGCGGCCATCTGCAGCACGCCGACCGATAAACCGAGGAAATCCAAAATGGGAGCCATCCAGCGCGCATCACGCCGCGCCAGGTAATCATTGACCGTAACAAGATGCACGCCGCGCCCGGTCAGCGCATTGAGATAAATTGGAAGTGTGGCGACCAGCGTCTTGCCTTCGCCTGTGCGCATCTCGGCGATGCTGCCGCGATGCAGGATAACCCCGCCCAGCATTTGGACATCATAATGGCGCAAGCCAATTGTTCTTTTAGACGCTTCACGCACAAGCGCAAAGGCCTCCGGCAGGATTTCTTCCAAAACATCCTGCTCGGCGCCCTCACCCTTACCCCTCTCCCAATCTTGGGAGAGGGTGTCCGCCGAAGGTCCGCCGTTCTTTGCGGAAGGACGGGTGAGGGCAAGTTTTGCCTTGAACTCATCCGTTTTGGCGCGCAAAGCGTCGTCGCTGAGCTTCTCGAATTCCGGCTCGAGCGCGTTGATCTCGTCAACAAATGGAGCTAACTTCTCGACTGTTCGTTTATTGGGGTCGCCCCCGAAGGCACTGACAAATTTCTGAAGCATGTAATCACTTTCGTGGAACTGTTTTTTTTGATAGTACGCTGATTGAAGGCATCCTCGAAAACGCCGACCCCAGGAAAACCGCTGAAGGAGTG
This sequence comes from Chloroflexota bacterium, assembly GCA_021796315.1. The sequence continues at coordinate 19,212 of JAJYOH010000035.1, read as the reverse complement.
CAGCGCAGGCCCTGAAAGAACACCCTCAAAGAACGAAGGGCAGGCAGGACAAGCCCTCAAAGAACTAAGGGCAGGCAAATTTCTAAAGGATTTTTTGCTTTCGGGGTGGGATTATAGCATGAGACAGAATGGACGGGAATTTGATGCCTATCAGAACTTTATTAACCCAAATTTGAGTTTGCTCCCTGCGCCGTCCTCGGCGCAGGATTTACTCGCAAAGCGCCGCCGAGGACGGCGGCTTGAGCCTATTTACCAACAACCTTTGAGTGCCCCCCTATCAGAACTTTATTAACCCAAATTTCCAGCACAAGATGAAAAAATGCCTTTGCTATCAGCTTTCCAAAAATTATTTAACCAGTTGTATCCTCTCGTATTAATGATAAAATTATATCAGCAGCAATAAAGTCCCCTTCGCAGCCAAAGTAAATATTTTCAGAGAGAGATAAGGCGCCAGACCATGGATAAGCCATATGCTCTAATTATCGACGATGACCGTGATATCGTGGCCCTCTTCCGTCACGTCCTCGATATAGCCGGGTACCGTACTGAGATCATCCTGCATGGCAAAACGGCAATCGAGCGGCTAAAAGAGTCCAAGCCGGATATCGTTCTACTGGACTTGACCCTGCCGGTCGTTTCCGGTACCGAGATCCTTCACTTCATCCGCTCGGACACCCGTTTGGCCGACACCAAAATTGTTGTGATCACAGGGCACGCCCATATCGCACAAAGCCTGCCTGACGAACCGGACCTGGTTCTGCTCAAGCCGGTCAACATTGAGCAACTGAGCGGACTGGTGCAGCGTTTGCGGCCAACCGAAAAAGCCATCCACGAATCTCCCATCGACGAAAAAACCGGCTGCTATAACCGTTCCTTCTTCATCAGCCGGATGGACTATGGATTGGCGCGTTTGAAACAAATCGACCTAAGTCATTTCACCATGCTCCTGATCGACCTCGATCAATTCCAGGCCATCGAACTGGAAAGAGGCATGGAATTTTCCAAAACCCTGCTTCAGGAAACGGCCAAAATATTGAAGAGCACCCTGCGGCCTATCGACACCATTGCTCGTTTTGACGGCGCAAAATTTGCGATCATGGTTGAAGATGTTGCCCACTGGGATATTCCAATCGTGATCGGGAATCGCATTCAGGATCGCCTGAGAAAATATTTGCAGGAAAAAGGGCTTCAGTCACAGGTGGATATTGGGATCATTCTATGCCACGCCGGATATGTCAATGTGGAAGAAATTCTACAGGATGCGAATGCCGCTCTCGCCCTGGCGAAGTCAGAAGGTGGACGAGAATGCAAATTCTACGCACGGGACACATTGAATAATGCCTACGACATCAGCATGATGTCTGAGATGATCTCACTGGCTGGCGCCGAACGGGTGACAAACCGACCGATGCGCAGAAGCGGATTGCTTGTCAAAAATATTGACGCAAGCGCATCGCAGCTCGATCTCATCACATCACGCTGAAACAAAGTTTTCCTTTATCAGTGGATATCCAAAATATTCGAAAACGAAAAACGCAGGCCTGAAAATTTGGCCTGCGTTTTTTGTTTTTATCAGTGTCAAATGATTTTGGCGATCCGCTTTTCGAGCATATTGATCTCGTAATAGTTAGTGTCGATCCCGAGGACCCTTTATACTAAAGTTACTCTTTAATGGAAAATGGGTATTCTCCATTTAGCATCTGTAATGCTCGAAATTCCATTGGCAGAAACAACCACTTCAGTGATTTGCTTATTTCCCAAATTCACTACGATAGGCAACATGTATCCACTCGACCCCGGACCGCACATATCCGAGAAATCCAAACTGTCACCTGACTTTACAACAATTGACGCGTTATCACACCAAAATGACCCACTATAAAACTCCAATATTTTTAGCTGAGAACCTAAATTCGTCTGCGCCGCAAAATTAGAATGACCATAGAGTCTAATTACTAAAAGTCTTAGCAATCAACCTGAAAGGCAACATAACTAGCTGAACAGGTGTTGTTATAAACCACTGAAGTATATCGACAACAATGTATACAAGCCTGTATACTAAATCAAAAACAAACGGAAGTATAGTTCCCAGAATCGTTACGGCATAATCAATCAAATACAAAATTCCAATCAGTATCCACTCAATTAATACACCTGCGACCACAAATCCTATCATCGCTTCAGAAAAAGTAATGGCTGCTCCTAATGCGCTATTAATGGGCACTAAACCAAACAAGATCCAATTAAGTATGGTGTCCAAAATTGGATTCGACTGCAATTTTCCCAGCTCAATAAGCCTAAAGAGGGCCCAAGCAATCAAGGTTATGAGAGATAGCAATGCAACAAGAAAGGAAAATGCCCTTGCCAAAGCTTTGGTTCGAGTGTCTCTTTCTGACCAACGAGAAAATTCACTGTCGGCACTCTGGATCTCAGAAACATGAACTATACCAATTATTAATGCTAATAGAGATCCGCCAAAAACCGCAAGGTCAAACCTTGCCAATATTGGCGGCATAGTACCAGACCAATAGCCCAATACTTGAAGTGTATTAGCAACCGCAATTGCATCAGCAAGGACAAAAAACAAAAAGCTTCCAAAAAAAAGGAGATGACCTAGTGTTCTGAATGGATGGTCTTTATCATATACAAGTCGATATTGATTAGAAATCCAACCAGAAAACACTTTGATAATATCCGCAAAGGGTTTTCTTAAAGTGTCCCGGAGGCCATTGGCACTTTCCTCCATAAAACTCCGTGGATAAAATGGGATATCATCAGATATAGAGGCCGGCTTAAATATTACAGGCTTCAAAAATAATTTCCCCAATCGTTCAAACAAAGGTTTCCATCTTTCCACCCATGCGATACAAATAAAGGCCCAAACGAGAAGCAGTACCCAAAAGACTTGCGAGTTGAGAAGATTGTATACGATTTGACCTATAGCATTCATTTTATCTGCCTCCTATTGTTTCTATTAGATATTCTTCAAGACTATTTTCGTTACCATTTCCGTTAACATATTCCACACTTTTGGCGCCAAAACCTTTTAGCTCATCTGTCCAAAGATTCTGCGTATTTTTACAACTAGGTTGATATATATCTGTACAATTTGGCATTATTGAAATTATTTCTACGTTTTTGAGATTAATATGTAAATCGGGAATTTTGTGATCAGGGGTTGTATTACGCCAATCATATAAGTCGTCAATAATAAGCAAGGCACATTTATCGTAGTGACTACATTGAGCTTCAAAGTCGACAGTTGCTTCCGACAGCCCCTCATACACGGTGTCTGCAAAAGGTGTTTGCAAGGCAACAGCAGGTGGCGTGGAAGCTTCATCAAGTTTGGATGAGATTTCTGTTGAAACTGCTGTCTGCGTGACACTCCACATTGTTGCTGTTGCCGCAAACATATTATCAAAGGCAGCTATGTTGCAGTGATATTCAAAATCCTGCTGGGTGGCAGTTGCTTGTTGTTCAGCAACAGCAGTTTTATATGCATTCTCATCTTTTATTTTTTGCAATACAGCTTCATCAGTATATATAATTGGGGGTGTAATTGAAGGCAAAATGGCATAAGGCGCTGGAGTAGCCCCAATTTGAGGCGACTCCATAATCTTTGAGCTGTATCTATCTACTCTGGCCGCTTCATAGCTTCTGTAACCTAATCGAAATATCGAATACTGATCTCCTGGCCCCAACAACTCTGGTAAGACATCTTTGATAAATGCAAATGCATCGCCTGTCGTCCGCCCATCTAGATATTTCATTGTATTACTCTTGACGGAGTCTTGATCAAACAATATAGCAATAAAAGCTGTATGCAACTTTAGTTCATTTGCTGATGCGATTTTTTGATCAGGGGGACAAATGCGCGGTGTTGGTGAAGGGGTTACTGATGGGGAAGGCGTCCAAGTTACATATGGTGGTGGTTGATTTGTAGGCTGACAAGCCCCCAATATAAGTAATACTAAAATAGACAAAATGAGAGCAGCCTTTACGCCGGTTGACTTCCGAACCCTTGTTCGCATTGTTTCCATGTTGTTACTCAATCTCCTTACTGTCACCCAATTGAGAACGATTAACTGAAACAGCTTACATTAATGTTCTCTAATTTAGCACAGAGTCCCAAAAAAGACAAGGATTTTAGGTTTTCTGCTATTTTTGCCGGCAAACTGCGAGAACGCCTCAACCAATTAAGCCGCTTGATGGACAAATCGAGTGGCTTAATTGCTGAATCTCGCCAGCGATTTTCTCTAATTAAGCCAGCGATTTTCAGGAAAATCGCTGGCTTAATTCAAACAAAAGGCCAGCTTAATTCGATGATGTCGCTGGCTTAATTTTTATGAAGCTTACGCGGTAACCTCGATCAGGTTATCAGGGTGAGCAGCATTCCACAAGGCGATGATCTCTTCCTCGTTCAGGCCGATGTTTTGGGCATTCACCCATTTGCCGCGAAAATCGGCATTTATCCGCCGCACCAGTTCAGGGTTAACCCGCACAGTGATCTCAATCGAACCATCCTTCTTACCAATTGGTCTGAAATGCGTTCCATTTGGCAGTTGGACAATACGACCGGACTTAAGCGCCTGCTCCAGCACTGCATCCATGAAAGCCAGTACGGCCAGGGTGGAGCTCATACTCTCATTTGAGCCAACCGTGATCTGCTCGATCAGTTCCTTGTCGGTCAGCGGGGTGGCTGGCTCCAGTCGGGGGCCAAACTCTGTCCATGCTTGAATCTTCTTTGCCATGTTACCTTCCTCCACAATAGATTGTATTAGGGTTTAATATATCGGGCTGAAAAGCCCGGTCCCTCCCAAAGAAAAACGACGTGCCGTCCACTTATCGAGGACGGCATTCGAGCTTTACAACCACTTTTATACCGCCACATATTCATATTTACCTGGGAAGAGCCAAGAAAAAGATGATCCCAATAAAATAATTTCTTCCCCCCTTCTCCTCCCTTCCTCGACATTCCCCATCGATATCAGTGCAAAGATAAAAACTTTTTCCCCTTTCAAAATGAGCAAACCTGTTAAGAAACCTGCCCGACTACTTTATTATTTTATTGCCTATGCCTTTTACAAGCAACCGTTTGAGCATAGGCGTTTGTACTGAATTTAATCCTGAGGCTTGCATTGCGGCCCACTTTCTGCTAACCTTGTGGCAAACAATGTGGTAAGTGTATATGTAAAGAGGGAGCACAGGTTATGTCCCGAAAAATCCAAGTGACCATACTGGACGACCATCAAAGCATCGTAGACGGTTATGTCTTTCGTTTAAGCGGCATTCCGAACATCGAGATCGCGGCAACCATATCGTACGCCAACGAACTCGATCAAGCCCTGCTGGAACACCCCACAGATGTTCTTTTACTCGACATAAGCGTTCCAACTTCCCCCGATAACTACAACCCTTACCCGATCCTGCACATCATCCCTCAACTGCGCCAAAATTATCCTGAACTAAAAATTCTGATCATCAGTATGTTCGCCGAGCGTGGACTGATCCGCGCCGTGATGGAAGCCGGGGCCAACGGTTATATCATCAAGGATGACCCATCCACGATCCGCAATTTGGGGAACGTCATTATCTCGGTGGCGGAGGGAGGCATTTACTTCAGCCAACGAGCGGGTGAACTCTACCAAAAATATCAGATCGCGCAGGGCGGCAGCCTCCTAAGCCCGCGCCAGTTGGAGGCGCTTTCATTATGCGAGGCCTACCCTGACAGCAAGACCACTGAATTGGCGGACAAGATGGGAGTGTCAGACTCAACGGTGCGCAACCTGCTTTCGGGGGCCTACGCCCGCCTCGAGGTCCAGACCCGCGCGGCCGCGCTCGCCAAAGCCAAACAACTGGGATTGATCACTCCCGAACCTCCAACTGTTCCAAGAAGGTAGCCCGATCCAGCGGCTCGCTCCCCAGCATCTCAAAAAGTTTTAAGACGGGCGCAACGGTGGTATGCAGCAACGAGCCAAGTATCTCGCCACGAACAAGGTGAATCGCATCCAGGATGGATTGTGCAGTGCGATATCGCTTTAGCAGCTCATCCACACAATAACTGACCGCCCCGCAACGTATCAAAATTTGCTGTGCATCGCGCAGGGCATCAATATTCGATATGTCATGGCGCAGTTCCAGGAAACGTGACCGTTCGGCATGTTCAACCAGTTGCGCAAAAAGGATTGGCAACGGAGAACGCCCCTGTATCCAATCCGGGTTTGCAGGTTCCGCCATGGTGTCGTTTACGTCGTCGTGAATTTGAATGATCTCCCCATACAGGCGGCCAAATTGTTCCATTCGCTCAAGCGTATCGCCTGATGCCCCCCCGAACAAGGCGCCCAAATAGATCGCAGTTCCAAAAAATGGGGCGCTTTTGGTTTCGACCACGCGCCAATACGCAATTTCGTCCTGAGGGGTCTGACCATCTAAAAATTGTCCAAGTGCGGTATCGATGATCATCCGGTTAAGACTCTGGACTCCAGCCAGCTTGATCTCTGGATTCGCATCGCCCTGCAAAATAGCTTCCGATCCCGCCGACAAAAAAGATGCTGCAAAATTAGCGGCTTGCCCTTCGCCAATCTGATGGTATTCTCCTCGAGGATCCAAATCCAACATGTCATCGATCAAGATAATCCCAATTTGAGCGGAGGCCAAAGCTGCCGAGGCCGGGATGGCCTGTGCTCTCGTACCACCGAGCGCCTCACAGGCCAAAATGGGTAACTGCCAATCGCGCGGTCGCGTGGATGCAAATTTCTCAAGGAGAACGAGTGCATCTGACCACCCCTGAAGAACAGGCAGGCGTGAAAGATAATCAACCACTGAAATGTAAATATCCATCTTTTCTCCTAAAACTGGGCTCATTGGGAATCGCCGTGATTAAACCTTTTGAACACGGATTACACGGACGGACACAGATCAACGCGGATTTTTTAAAAGGCTTTTCCGTGAGATTCTGTGGAATCCGTTCAATCCGTGTACAGAATCACGGCAAACCCCAGAGAGCCTGAAACTGGTCGGGGGAAACCCCGACCAGTCGTGCTATACTCGTGCTGTTTTTATCATTTCACCAGGGTTGCCAGCCCAGGCCGCTGGTCATCGCCACCAATTGAGTTGGGCTGACCTTCGTGAGAGCTTTCAGCATTTTCAGGTATGGATTTTGGTTCCCAGAGGAAGCATTAAGCGCCATTTGAAATTTCGTCATGTTTGACATTTTAGATCTCTCCTTTTAGTTGATGTTATAGACTCATAGATACAGCCGCAAAAAGAATATTTTCCTGTTCACGCCATAAAAAATTCACCTCCTTTTATTTCGCTGTGAGGATGCAACCATATGAACAGCCGTCAGGAAAAACTCAAAAGGCTCGTGGAACTCACCTTGCCGTGGATCATCCTGGGAATATTGTTGATCTACAGCTACGCAAAGATTTTTCAGCACCCTTATGGATTTGCCTGGGAAGCTGACGGCACGATTTACTCTGTCTTTGTTAATCAAGAAGGCCCAACTCTCATGGAGAACGACCGGCTGGTGCAAATCGGGCCGCTGACCTGGAATGCCTTCCACAACGATCTGACAAAGACTTTCTTCAAAGGGGTCAAGCCGGGAACTGTCGTACCGGTTATGGTGGAACGTGATGGCAAAACCATCACCATTCCGTGGAAACTGCCCGGACGTAACCCGGGTGAAGTAAATGAACAAATATTTTCCGAATGGTTTTTGGCCTATGTCTTTTGGATGGCTGGCACAGTAACCTTTCTGTCCCTTCGTCCGAAGGATGATCGCTGGTGGCTGCTATCCGGCTTCAATTTTCTGACTGCCATTTGGTTGGGTGTTGGCGGCGGCACGTCCAACTATCATATTTGGTATAGCGCCGTTATCCTGCGAATGGCGATCTGGTTGAGCGTTCCCATTTATTTACATTTACATTGGGTGTTTCCTCGTCCGCTGGGGAAGTTGCCACGCCTGCTGGTCTGGGCTGTCTACGGAATCGCGTTGGCATTGGCCATCGCCCAGGCCCTTCAACTCTTTTCTCAGAGTCTTTACTTTATCGGTTTTCTGATCGCCATTCTCGGCAGTCTGGTTTTGTTGATCGTGCATGCAATCCGCCAGCCGGACACACGCCGGGATCTGCGCCTGCTTCTTACGACAACCATTCTGGAAATGTCCGTTCTGATCGTTCTCGCAGTAGTCGGGATTTATTACGAAGCATCATCCAGATTCAGCGCCTTGATGCTGTTAAGCTTTCCGCTCATTCCCATCGGCTATCTGTATGCCGCCTACCGCCGCCAATTGGGAAGCTCAGAAATGCGCGCCAACCGCATCATCTCTCTTTATTTCTTCATCATCCTGATGGGAATCATTGGAGTGCCCTTGCTGGCGCTGACCGACAGTATGCTCACTTCTCCCGATGACACATTGCTCATCGGCTCTTTCGCCGCGGTACTTGCCACTTTGGTATCCATTTGGGGATTTCCGCGCTTCGAGACTTTTGTGGAGAAACGTTTGCTGGGAGTTCGCCTGCCGCCCCACAACCTGGTCGAGATTTATTCAAAGCGCATTACCAGCACAATTATCCTGTCGAACTTGTTACAACTTTTGAAGGATGATGTCCTGCCGAGTTTGCTGATCCGCCAATTCGCCTTTATCGAATTTGAAAACAGTTCCGCAAAAACCCTGTTCGCTTCCGATCTGACCGAGGAGCGGGTCCCCGATAAAAAAGAGCTCGAGGAACTCCTAAGCTGGGCCGAAAAATATCGTCCCCTTGAATCTCATCAAAGCGAAAGTTATGCGTGGGTGCGCCTGGCCCTGCCGCTAAGAATTGGCGATGATTTAATTGGTATCTGGTTGTTTGGCCGGCACGACCCGGACGATCTTTATTCGCAGGCCGAGATCAACGTTCTGCAAGCGCTTGCCAATGAGACCGCCGTTGCCTTGAGCAACATCCTGCAAACCGAACGCCTGAAAGCCATGTACAAAGCCAACATCGACCGTTACGAACAGGAACGAATGCGCCTATCGCTTGAATTGCACGATTCAGTGTTGAACGAACTGGCGGTTCTGCGCTTGAACATCAACCCAGACGCCGTGCCCGAGAATTTTCAAAGCACCTATGAGACAGTGACACAACGCCTGCGCGAGATCGTGAGCGACCTGCGTCCACCCATGCTCGATTACGGTTTGAAAGACGGCCTCGAAGAAATGGCCGAAAACTTAATGGAGCGCAACAAGGATGCCGTCAACGTAACAGTGAATTTGAACCACAGTAAACAACGCTATCCTGCCGACGTTGAGCAGCATATATTTCGGATCGTGCAACAAACCTGCGAGAATGCGCTCCATCACGCAAAAGCGAAACAAGTCATGATCTCAGGCATACTGGCCCCGCAGACGGTCCAGCTCAAGATCGAAGATGACGGGGTTGGCTTTGAAATTGCAAACGGACTGGAACTGCACAGCCTGCTTGCCAGCAGACACTTCGGTTTGGCGGGGATCGTCGAACGCGCTGCCATGATCGAAGCCAACATCAAGTTCGTGTCTTCGCCCAGGATGGGAACAGAGGTGCATATCACTTGGAACGAGAGGAATGCAAATTCCTAGTACTTCATCGCGCACATCATTCTATTGTTAAGGTTCCATGTACCGAACTTTTCAACTTATTTCTGAGCGTTATAAGCCCTATATATTTATCCATCCATCGGGAATCACTTGAATCCATTCAAGCAATGCTTGAATCAAGGAATGAATTCGTGAACGAATTTGGAAATTTGCTTCGTATCTTTCGCCAGGAATGTAAATATCCAAAAGATAGGAGAGGTATCTTAAGCCAGGGTCGCCTGGGTGAATTACTGGGTGTGGAGCTTGGCACGCGCGGCTTTACCGCTGCTGCTATTAGTGATTGGGAACGTGGCGCCAGCAAAATCCACGCGGATGACCGCCGCGTATTGGTGTGCCTGCTAAAAGTGTTGCATGAACATGGCGGTATTAGGGTTCTTAAAGAAGCAAACGAGCTTTTGGAGGCGGGCAATTACCGGGCATTGAATCCGACGGAGATGAAACAGATCTTTTCCTCAGACAAGATTGACTTGCCTTCAATCACACGCACACCAGATCCTTCATATCAATCCCTGCTGGATCAATTATTAATTGGTTCGAATGAAGAGTTGCGCGGTTTGATCGTCAAAGCGCAAGATGGACCGCCACCGACCTGGCCGCGCGTGCTGGTGGCTTTATGGCGAAACGCGGCAGACCCTTGGTCAACATCGTTAGCCGCCCAGGCTATTCTTTGGATCTGGATATGGTTATTGACATGGCTATTGACTGCACCGTCCCTGCGCCTGTCATTTGCAAATGAGGAACAGGCATCTCTGGATATAAGGCTATTTATAGCCGCGTCGGTGGCAATTCCTCTTTTGATTGGACTGCTAACAAACACAAAAGATAATCCTTTTTGGGAAAAGCGAAAATTGGGCAATGCAAGGGCGACCCGTCTTTACGTTTATCAAGGCGCGGGAATTGGGTTTAACATAGGATATTTTTTGGTATTAGGGATAAGCTTATTTCGATACCACCTGCGCATCGCATCGCCTCTTTGGTTTGAACTGGCTGCCGCAGTTCTGCCATTGATTACGGGAAACATGGCGGCGCGCCTCGTCCCCTATAACCTATGGCTTGTCTATGGACGATTGAATGTCGCTGATGGCTGGATGTTCTTCATCACCGCCCTTTTAGGACCACTCTGGGGCATCTTCTTCATGCAGTTTTACTCAATTCTATTAACCCCGGCGCTGGGGGCATTTATGATCCTGATTGCCATTACAATAATCATTCTTATTGAGGTGCGACAATCTCAACAAAAATAAAGAGAGCAAAGCCATTTAACTCATTATCTTTTTCCCCAGCTTATTTACAACGCGTCACTTTTTTCTCGCCCGCCATAACACCGTCAGATACAGCGCAATTCCAAAGTTAAAAAAGTTCGTACCGCGAATATCGGGGACCATGCCAATGTATAAGCCCTGCGGCCAGAGCAAAGCTATCAACGCAGCTATTTGTCCGACGATAATTTTGTCGTAACTGTAAATCAACACTGTTCCCAGCACTGCCCCACCAACACTGCCTGCGCCGCCCAGGACCACCATCGCCAGCATCATGGCCGAAACATGGAAAGCGGCAATGTCAGGGTCGATATAACCATAAAGCCTGGCATATAACGCGCCCGCGATTCCTGCCAGCGCAGACGAAAGCACAAAAGCCAACAAACGATAACGGGCCGTGTCCACGCCGAAGGAACCGGCAGCAGATTCATCTTCAGACGCGGCGATCCAGGCGCGGCCAGTTCGGGACGAGATCAACCGTCCGCTGGCGAGCGCGGCGAGAAGCACAAACCCCAGGACGAGATAAACCTGTGCGGACGGCGCAGACAGCGCCAGTCCAAAAAGATGCGGCGGCGGCAGGGCGCTGAGTCCGTTCGCGCCGCCGGTCAAAGTCGGCGTGTTCACGATGGCCTGCTGGGTCATCAAACCCAGCGCAAGAGTCGCAACCGCCAGATAATCGCCGCGCAGTCGGCTTGCCAATCCTCCTTTCAGCAAACCAAACAACGCCGCCGCTCCCGCGCTGATCAAAACTACAAGAGTGAAATCGAGCCGGAGCAAAGCCGCGGCATAACCGCCAATCGCAAAGCTCATGGCGTATCCAAGATCGAGCACGCCTGCCAGCCCAAGCAAAAGATTGAGACCGAGCGTCAACAAAATAAAAATGCCGACGCCGGTCAACAGACTTTGGCCGCCAGTGTTGAAGGCAGACATGATGAGCGGAAGAGGAATAAGCGCGATCAAAAGCGCGATGAGAAACCGCTTCATTCTCGGACCCTTCGACTGAGCGCTCAGGGCGGCGCTTGAAGTGGGCGCCGTCAAAACAACCGAGTCGCGCGCCGAATCCTGTTCCGTTAAAGACTCCCCGCCGAAACCGCCGCGCCGCCAGACGAGAAGCGCAGTCAGCAAGCCAAGTAAAAGCACTGGCGTCCATGAAGATGTCAAAAAATAATCGCTGAACGAACCGACCACGCCAAGAGTCAATCCACTGATCAACGCGCCGAGTGGACTGCCGATACCGCCCAAAAGCGCAGCGGCGAAGGCGACGAGGCCGCTTTCCGCGCCAGCCTGTCCGAATGGACGCGAGTAATACAACGCAAAGACAAAGCCTGCCGCGCCTGCCAACGCTCCACCCAAAGCAAAGGCGCGCAAAATGGCTCCATCGCGCGGCACGCCGACGATCTGCGCCAGCTCTTCATTTTGCGCCACCGCGCGGATGGCCTGTCCCGTTTTTGTTTTTTGCAAAATATAAGTTGTGACCAACACGAAAAGAATCGCGGCCACAAAAACGAACAAATCCGAAAATTGCAGGACCACTTTCCCTGAAAGAAGATTTCCAGGCGGCAAAAAATTCGGAATTCCATCCGTTGGAACTTCGTTCAATCCCGGCACGCTGCGATGTTCCCCGCGAATGAACGAAGCCTGCATGGTGCGCCAAACCAATGAACCTTGAAACAGAATAAATGAAATGCCAAGCGAAGCGATGAGCGGAGCCAGCTTCGAGCGTCCGCGAAACGGGCGGAAGGCCAGTTCTTCCACGCCGACGCTCAACAACGCGCCGAAAATTATCGAAGCCAGCAATACTCCGCACAATGCAAAGATGCGCGTGGCAGGCGGCCAGTTTTGATTGATGCCGACAAAATTTATAGTGGAGGTTACCAGCGCAGTCGTCATGGCAAAGACATCGCCGTGCGCAAGGTTCAGCGTGCGAACCGTGCTGTAGATGACCGTCACGCCGATGGCGTTCAACGCCAGGATCGCGCCGTTGACCAGTCCGAAGATCAGCAGTTGAAAAAGCAAGCCGCCACAATCAACATTCTTTCCGCACCACGCAATTGTGACGGGAGCAGACGTGGTCGTTTGCGCAACCTGCTGTTTGGTCGCGGTCCATGCCGCCTGCAAAGTTGCAACACAGCCGCTGGTGTAACGTCCCTGCCAATTGACGGAGATATGCCCGGTCGCCGAACTTGAAGAAGCGAATGTCCCGTCAGCAGTCAGGTCAGAGCCGAAGGTTTGGGAAAATGAATTGTTTGTGATGCGAGGCTGGGAATCAGCAGCAATGACCGTGTAGTCAAGATTGGTACACAAGATGCTGTGGTCAACTTTGGGATAGGAATAAATAAATGATGAAATCGCCCCATCCTGGACCGTGAACTTGACCGTAACTTCGCGTCCATCCTGCGCCAGCCCCTTGCCTTCCCAAAGTCCATCGTACGGACTGGAATTTATTTTCGCAACAGGTGTGGGAGTTGGCGCTGCAGTCGCACAAGCCGTTACAAGTAACGCGACAATAACAATAAAAAGTAATTTTAGTCGAGTCATTAGCCGAGTATAATACAAACCGATTCAGACGGCCAACAAACAATGTACCCATAAAATATACATGATCAAGACATCCCCCGTTTCTTCCCGCAATATTAATATCATCAGCACATGCCTTGTATTTGCATTGGCCGGAATATTGGCATTAACCGTGTTGATACAGTCAAACCCCGGACTAAACCTGCCCGGCCGCGATTATGGGATATTTTCCTATATCGGCCAACAGATCCTGCTGGGGAAATTGCCATACAGGGATGCCTGGGATCACAAACCTCCCGCCATTTTTTATTTTGATGCGTTCGGACTTTGGATCGGGCATGGCCTGCGTTGGGGCATTTGGACCATTGAATTTGTTTCACTGTTCGCGGCGATCCTGCTTTCCTATTTCTTGATAAAGAAGTCCTGGGGAGTCCTGCCCGCTCTACTCGGGACGGCCATCTGGTTATACGGTCTCAGTCTCACACTGCAGGGCGGAAACTCAACTGAAGAATATCCACTTCCGTTTCACTTTCTGGCCCTGCTCCTTTTTCTCGTGCTCACTGAATCCCCAGAAAATCCCTGGGCCAACTTGTTGATCGGACTGGCTTTCGGAGTCAGCTTTATGTTCCGGGCCAACAATGCAGCGGTAGAAACTGTCGTTGTGCTGATTCTGATGGCGCTTCAAGTTTTGCAGCGAAATTTCCGCACCATATTCAAGCAATTAGCCTGGATGGCAATCGGCGCGCTGGTCCCCATTCTCGGCACAGCCATTTATTTTTGGACTCAACACTTGTTCAATGAGATGTTTGCCGCTTCGATTCTTTACAACATCACATATAGTGAGACAACGTTTGCAGGTTCGCCTGCTTTGGTTGCCGGTCTCAAAATATTGGGAATAACAGGATGGATTGGCGTGGCGGGTTATGTTGCCGCCTTGATCCTATTGATCCGGCAATGGCGGAACAAGCCATCCCCGATCCTGCTTTTGCTGGTGATCGGCGTTCCGTTCGCAGTTGCAGTCAGTGACCCGGCGCAAAGGAACTACGGACATTATTTTATTAACTGGCTGCCTTTCATCGCCTTGCTTAGCGGATTGATCATTTACATAATTCAAAGTAAGTTGATTCCAAATTTTCAAAACAAGCCGAGCGCTGAACCTATGCTCGTCGGTTCCGCATTGGCGCTCGCCATCGGCTTTTTTGTTATTAGCGGACAGGCAATCCAATATTGGGACTCTTTTATAAATGTAGTCAAGCGTACCGATGTTGAACGCATCTCAGTCATTTCGGATTATGTGGAAAACAATACCAACCCAAACGATCAGGTCATCTTCTGGGGCGGCTTTCCCGGCGAGAATCTAATGGCACATCGAGCATCCCCCACTGCCTACATCACTTATCCTTTATTGCTCGACTCGAATTTATCAGAGGGGTTCAGCGCCCAATTCATGCGCGATCTCACACAGAATCGTCCCGTGTTGATCATTGACATGGAATACACAAAAGCGCTTTCGATTGATCCGCAAAAAAGAGCGGCCCAGCTTGCGGCCCACTATCAATGGCCCTTCCTGCCGGCGAACATCAATGATGTACTTAAGTTCATCGACGATAATTATCATCTTGAGATCACCTTCAAGAATGCGGTCGTCTATCGTTTGAATGGAACTCATTACCCATAGAATATTTTCAGCCGCAAAATAAATCGACACAAAATACACCGGTCAGCAAAACAAGGCCGGTGTATTTTTTAAGCCAACCGCCGACTAATCGTTTGAACATGCGTGCTATAATTTTAGTCTGATAGTCAAATAGTCTCGTAGTTACATAGTCGAACACAGAACTGCCGAACTACAAAATTATGCAACTATCAAACTACCCAGCTAAAATGTCTTTCGCTCACCTCCACGTTCACACCGAATATTCCATGCTCGACGGCTTCAGCAACATCAAGAAGCTGGTCAAACGCGTCAAAGAGATGAACATGCCCGCCGTCGCCATCACGGACCACGGCACGATGTTCGGCGTGATCGATTTTTACAAAGCCGCCAAAGCCGAGGACATCAAACCCATCATCGGGCTTGAGGCGTACATGGCTGCGCGCGGCATGACTGACCGCGATTCCAAGCTCGACAAAAAATCCTATCATTTACTTTTACTGGCGGAAAATGAAACTGGATACAAGAACCTGCTGCAGATCGCCTCTGCCGCGCAGCTCGAAGGCTTCTATTATTATCCGCGCATCGATCGGGACTTTTTGGCGGCTCATTCCGAAGGGCTGATCTGCACCTCGGGCTGCATGTCCGCTGAAATTCCGCGCGCGCTGCTCGACGATAATCCCGAAGAAGCCGTGCGCCGCATGAACTGGTATTACGATGTCTTCGGCCCGGACAGGTTCTTCGTCGAACTGCAACAGCATAATATTCCCGAGATCGTCGGCTTGAACAAGCGCCTGCTCGAAATGGGCGTACGTTATTCCGCAAAATACATCGCCACAAATGATGTTCATTACATCAACCAGGAAGACGCAAAACTCCAGGACATCCTGCTTGCGATTCAAACAAACTCTTTGTTGAGCGACAAAGAGCGCATGAGGATGACGGACGAATCTTATTATCTGCGCAGCCCGGCTGAGATGAGTCGACTCTTCGCCGAGGTTCCCGAATCTTTGAGCAACACGTTACTCATCGCCGAACGCTGCAACGTCGACCTTGGCTTCAAAGGTTATCATCTGCCCGACTTTCCTGTTCCCGCAGGATACACCGCCGAAACTTATTTGCGCCATCTTTGCGAAGAAGGGGCGAGGAAAAGATACGGGGAACAGGCTGGCAGTCAACAGGTCCACGAAAGACTCGATTACGAGTTGGGCATTGTCCACAAAATGGGATTCGATGCCTACTTCCTGATCGTGTGGGACCTGTGTCGGTATGCGCGCGAAAATAATATCTGGTACAACGCGCGCGGATCGGCAGCCGGTTCGATCATTGCATACACACTCAACATCACGATCGTCGACCCCATCCAGCACGACCTCATTTTCGAACGCTTCCTGAATCCGGGACGCATCTCGATGCCGGATATCGACCTCGACTTCCGCGACGACCGTCGCAGCGAGATGCTGGCCTATTGCGCCGAAAAATACGGCAACGACAAAGTGGCGCAGATCATCACATTCGGCACGATGGGCACAAAAGCCGCGCTGCGCGACGTGGCGCGTGTCAAGGATATTCCCCTGCCCGAAGTGGACCGCGTTGCAAAACTCGTGCCGTTCGTCTCAGGCCGCGCGACCACCATGGCCGATGCGATGGAAGTCGTTGAGTTCAAGAAGATTTACGATACATCGCCGGAGATGCACGAACTGATCGACATCGCCGCAAAAATGGAAGGCACCGTCCGCAATGCCGGGACACATGCCGCGGGCGTGGTCATTTCCGATAAACCTTTGCTTGAATATCTGCCTCTGCACCGCCCGACCTCCGGCTCGGAAGAAACACCGATCAAATCTGTAACGCAATTCGAAATGGGTATTCTCGATTCTTTGGGAATGCTCAAAGTGGATTTTCTCGGACTGATCACATTGTCCGTCATGGCACGCTGCTGCGACATGATCGAGAAGCGGCATGGCGTTCATCTTGATTTGAGCAACATTCCACTCGACGATCCGAAATCGTTTGAACTCCTGGGTTCTGGTCAAACCGCGGGCGTCTTTCAGGTGGAAGGCGGCGGCATGACGCGCTACATCGTCCAAATGAAGCCGACTAAGCTGGATCACGTCATCGCCATGGTCGCGGCGTATCGTCCCGGCCCGATGCAGTTCATCCCGGATTACATCGCGCGCATGCACGGCGAAGCGGAGGTCGAATATCGTCATCCGGCGATGAAACCCATTTTCGAATCCACGTTCGGCATTCCGCTTTACCAGGAACAGTTGATGCGCGCCGCAGTCGAACTGGCGGGATACACGCCATCCGAATCAGACGAATTGCGAAAAGCCATCTCGAAGAAAAAGAAGGAAGACATCGAGAAGCATCGCAAGAAATTTGTGGACGGCGCGGTGAAGAACGGCATGGTCAAGGACATCGCCGAAAGTATTTATTCGGACTGGGAAGAATTCGCGCGTTACGGCTTCAACAAATCTCACGCCGCCGATTATGGCGTGATCGCGGTGCAGACCGCCTATCTCAAGACACATTTCACTGCCGAATACATGACCGCGCTTCTTTCAGCATCGGCAAGTATCACCGAAAAAGTTGCTTTCTATGTTGCCGATGCGCGCGCGATGGGCGTACCGGTTTTGCCGCCGGACATTAATTCATCCGGTTGGGATTTTGAAATTGAAGACCTTCCTGCTTCCGGCGGCGTCCCCGCCGCCGAGGACGGCGGCTCAAGCAAAGAACAAACCAAACCATCCATTCGCTTTGGACTCGGCGCGATCAAAAACGTCGGGCAGAACGCGGTGGAATTAATTGTCGAAGCGCGCAAGAACGGGAAATTCATCGACCTCAACGATTTTGCGCGCCGCGTCAATTTGCAAAAGGTTGGCAAACGTTCTCTCGAATTTCTGATCAAAGTTGGCGCGCTGGATTCGCTCGGCAACCGCGCCGCGCTGCTCGCATCGCTCGACCGCATCGTTGCCATCAGCAGCAATCATTTCCGCGCCGCCGAAGCCGGACAAATGTCTTTGTTCGGAACGAGCACCGGCGTGATCGAAGAGATCACATTGCCCGATGTAAAAAATGTCGATAAGCGCGAAATGCTCAATTGGGAACGCGAGTTGATCGGCTTGTATATTTCCGATCATCCGCTCACGCCCATTCAATCGCAACTGGCGCAGATCGTGACTTATTTTTCAGGTCAACTCAACGAGGCGCAACACGAAGAAAAAGTGCGCGTGGCCGGGTTGGTCACCAGCGTGCGTCCGTATCAAACCAAGGCGGGCAAGCCGATGGGCTTCGTCACGCTCGAAGATATTCAAGGCAACATGGACCTCGTGCTTTTCCCGCGCACGTGGAAAGATTATCAAGCTGTCTTGAACGTTGGCAACATCGTCATCATCGAAGGCAAGGTGGACGCGCAGTCCACGCCGCCAAAAATTTTAGTGGACGCAGTGCGGACTGAATTAAAGATGTTGGTCTCGATGGATGCGCCTGCGCCGCAACAATCCGCGCCCGAGGCGGCTCCCGCTTCAAAAGCCATGCCGCGTCCCGCGCCTCAACCCGTTATCAAACCCGCGCCGATGACTCCCGCGCGGCAAGTTGCCGAAGCGCCTGCAACTTATGCGGCATCCCCTCACCTGCCTTCGGCACCCTCTCCCACTGGGAGAGGGACTCAGGGTGAGGGCGAATGGACTGACAATTCCATGCCGCCTCCACCGGATAATTTTCCCGATGACTGGCAACCGTCGTTCGAGGAAGAAATTATTGCATCGAGGCCCGAGCCCTTCGATGAACTCAGGACGGCGCCGAAAGTTGACAACAAACCTGTCGCGCCGCGCAATTTCGTGGAGAAGGCCAAAGCCGAATCAGAACCCGAAGAACGGGAGCCGATTGAAGTTCCGCGTGAGGCGGTAGGACAAGATGGCATCTTGTCCCACATCGAGCAACCGCGTCCGATCATCCCGCCGTCGCTGTACGTCCCGCTTGCAAAAGAAGAAGCCGACCAGAAGCATCCGCCGAAGCAGATCACGGTTTTGCTGAGGTCGACTGGCGACCACGAGCGCGATAAGCGCCGCATCAAAACCATTTACGGCACGCTGATCTCTTTCCACGGCCGCGATAAATTTTCGTTCCAGATCTTCGAGAACGGCAAGGGCTACCTGCTGGAC